>CAZSLN010000003.1:0-42003 GCA_964607645.1 uncultured Anaerolinea sp. | reverse complement strand
CAATCGTATAGCTTCGTTGATTCACAAGGCTTCGCGCGAGCAAACTGGGCCTATAACCCAATTCTTCGATCTTTTTCTCGACCAATGCACGGGTTTCGGGGGCAACATCGGGCTTCTTGTTCATCACTCGTGACACAGTTTGAGTGCTGACTTTGCATAATTGAGCTATATCTTTGATCGTTATTTTTTGAGTAATTTTTCGCACTTCACATTACCTACCATGAATTTTTTTCGATTATCTTGCTATAAATATTATACCTTTGATATAATGAAAATGATATGATAACGATAACGGTAACGATAACATTGATAAAATCGGTGATTTATTCACGGATTAGATCAAAAATAAACATACTTTCACGTACAAATAAATTTAGCTCCCATGCTTACTTATAGGCTTACATCAAGAAGAAATATTCAATCCTTTGAAGAGCCTTGCCCCGTTCCCGAGGAAGGCCAACAAATTCTAAGAATTACTTCCGTTGGGATTTGTGGTTCCGATCTGCATTGGTTTAAGGAAGGTGAAATTGGCGACGCTACCCTAGAAAATCCGCTGATATTAGGTCATGAATTCGCGGCAATCACGCAAGACGGTATTCGCGTAGCTGTAGATCCTTCATCACCCTGCTTGGGTTGTGAGGCTTGCCAAAAAGGCCATCCAAACTTATGTCCCAACGTACGTTTCGCGGGTCATGGCTCGATTGACGGAGCGCTTCGCGAATGGATGGCTTGGGATAGTCATTGTATTTTCCCAATCCCCGACGCGATGTCGAACGAGGAAGCAGCCATGCTTGAGCCACTTGGCGTAGCGATTCATGCTGTAGATTTGGCGCATCTAAAAATTGGCATGACAGTTGCGATCTTTGGAAGCGGCCCGATCGGTTTGCTCATTTTGCAGTTAGTGAAATTATCTGGGGCTATACCAGTTCTCGTAACTGATCGGTTGCATCACAGAAACGAAAGCGCAATACGTTTTGGCGCGGATCAAAGCGTCTTGGTATCTACAACTCTTGATAATTCCGTATTGAGGGAACTGATAGGAACGCGCGGAGTGGATGTAGCGTTTGAAGTTGCGGGTAATCAATGCGCTGTGGATGACGCCTTCGAAGCTGTTACAGTAGGCGGAAAAGTTGTTCTGGTTGGTATCCCTGAGGATGACCATACCCACTTTTCAGCATCGCTAGCGAGACGAAAAGGCGTGACGATCAAAATGGTTCGCCGTATGAAATTTACGTATCCTCGAGCGATAGATCTTGTTTCGAAGGGGTTGGTAGATGTGAAAACCCTAATTACGCATCGATTTCCATTAGCCCAAACCCAACAAGCGTTTGAAACCGCGGAACGTCGAGATGGTTTGAAAGTCATAATAAATATTTAATATTCGGAGGACAGCATGGCAAAATACACAATTGGCGTAGATTTCGGGACTGAAAGTGGTCGGGCGGTATTGGTGGATGTTTCGAATGGTAAGGAATTGGCTACAAGCGTCCATCCATATCTCAATAGTGTTATCGACGAATTTTTGCCAGGCGGCAAAATTCGTCTCGAGCCGGATTGGGCTTTGCAAGACCCGAATGATTATTTAGAAGTATTCAAAAAAACGATCCCGGAAGTTCTAATAAAAAGCGGTGTTAGCCCCTCAGATGTGATCGGTTTAGGCGTAGATTTTACTGCCTGCACCATGCTCCCAACAAAATCAGACGGCACCCCTTTGTGTTTTCTTCCTGAATGGCGAGAAAACCCCCATTCATGGGTGAAATTGTGGAAACACCACTCTGCTCAGCCAGAAGCGGATAAGATCAACGAGACCGCGAAAAAGATGGGGGAGGATTGGTTAGAACGTTATGGTGGAAAGATCTCATCGGAATGGTTTTTTTCCAAAACGTTACAAATCATTGAGGAAGCACCTGAAATTTACGCAGCCGCCGACCGTTTATTGGAAGCTACCGATTGGGTGGTTTGGCAGCTTACTGGGGTAGAGACCAGAAATTCCTGCACCGCTGGCTACAAAGCAATGTGGTCAAAAAAGGAAGGTTATCCTTCAAAAAAGTACTTCGAAGCATTGAATCCAAATTTATCAAATGTGGTGGCAGAAAAGCTCTCCACCGAAGTTTCACCGATCGGCGGAAAAGCCGGACAACTTACCAAGCTCGCAGCGCAGTGGACCGGGCTTAAAGTAGGCACAGCTGTAGCGGTTGCGAACGTTGATGCTCACGTTGCGGTACCAGCTACTACCGTAGCAGAGCCTGGCCGCATGGTGATGATCATGGGTACTAGCACTTGCCATATGGTTCTTGGCAAAGAAGAACATTTAGTTCCGGGCATTTGTGGGTACGTTGAAGACGGTATTCTGCCGGGATTATTTGGGTATGAAGCTGGCCAATCCTGCGTGGGCGATCATTTTGCCTGGTTCGTTGAAAATTGCGTGCCAGGTTCTTACGAGCGTGAAGCACAAGCGAAAGGTATTAGCATTCACCAACTTTTAGAAGAAAAGGCCGCTAAGTTAAAACCAGGCGAAAGCGGTTTGATCGCCTTGGATTGGTGGAATGGGAATCGTTCGGTTTTGGTGGATGTAGACCTTACCGGATTGTTAATTGGTGCTACCCTGCTTACTAAACCAGAAGAGATCTACCGAGCTTTGATCGAAGCGACCGCTTACGGTACACGTGTGATTATCGAAACATTAGAAGCGAATGGTGTTCCGGTTTGGGAATTGGTCGCGGCGGGTGGATTACCAGAAAAAAACTCTCTATTAATGCAGATCTATGCTGATATTACTGGACGCGAATTCAAGCTTGCCGGATCCAACCAAACCCCAGCGTTAGGCTCTGCTATGTTCGGGGCCGTCGCGGCCGGAAAAGAAAATGGCGGCTTCGATAGCATTTACGATGCCGCTCCAGTGATGGGAAAGATCAAAGACAAATCATTCAAACCTAACCTTGAAGCGAAGCGTGTTTACGACAAATTATTCGCGGAGTATATGCTGCTGCACGATACGTTTGGCAGGGGTGAAAATGATGTTATGAAAAGGCTCAAAACCATAAAAGCAGAAGCGCGAAAAAGTTGACCGCAATAACAGGAACTGTTGTAAGGAATATGGAGTAAGAAATGCTTGAAAATTTAAAAAAAGAACTTGTTGAGTTGCACCAAGAATTGCCCAAGAATGATCTCGTACGGTGGACCGGCGGAAATGTATCAGCCAGAGACCCTAAAACCGGATTAGTGGTAATAAAAGCGAGCGGCATCCGATTTGAGGACATGAAGCCAAAACATATGGTGGTATTAAACATGGAAGGTAAGATGGTGGAAGGTGATTTTAAACCATCGTCCGATGTTTACAGCCATATCTATATATATAAACACCGTCCCGATGTTAATGGGGTGGTTCATACCCATTCGAGGTATGCTACTGCTTTCGCGGCCGTAGGAAAATCCATTCCATGTGTTCTCACCGCGATGGGCGACGAATTTGGCGGGCCGATTCCTTGCGGCGGATTTGCCCTGATCGGCGATGAGGCGATCGGAAAAGTTGTTATCGAGAGTATTGGCAAATCCCCCTCTGTATTATTAAAAAGTCACGGAGTTTTCGCTGTTGGTAAATCAGCGGAAGCGGCCGTAAAAGCTGCTGTAATGACCGAAGATGTTGCGGCGACCGTTTGGCTGGCAATGCAAATTGGCACCCCTGAAATCATTCCGCAGGAAGATGTAGATAAGCTACATTACCGCTACACCAATGTGTATGGACAGTAATAATCAATTTCCAAAATTTTTATAACCGAATACTAAGGAGAATTACAAATGATCGACTTAAAAAAATATGAAATTTGGTTTGTAACTGGCAGCCAACACCTATATGGACCTAAAACACTAGAAACCGTTGCTGAACACTCTCGAGAAATTGTAGCCGCGCTTAGCGCTTCCACCAAAATGCCCGTGAAGGTTGTCTTCAAACCTGTCTTAACCACTCCAGAAGCGATCCTTCAGCTTTCTCTTGACGCGAATTCATCGCCAGCCTGTATCGGTCTGATCACTTGGATGCACACATTTTCGCCCGCAAAAATGTGGATCGGTGGGCTAACTCGCCTCGCCAAACCATTTGCCCACCTTCACACCCAATACAATCGCGAAATTCCTTGGTCTGAGATCGATATGAATTTTATGAACCTCAACCAAGCCGCTCATGGAGATCGTGAATTTGGCTTTATTGGCAGCCGGTTACGTTTGGAACGCAAAGTTGTGGTCGGTCACTGGCAGGATGAACAAGTCATTACCGAACTCTCCGGCTGGGCTCGCGCTGCTTGTGCGTGGGCCGACTGGCAAGGCTCAAAACTGGCTCGTTTCGGCGATAATATGCGCGATGTGGCCGTAACCGAAGGAGATAAAGTTCAGGCACAAATCCAATTTGGTTATGATGTATATGGCTACGGGGTTGGTGATTTAGTAAAGGGTGTAAACGACGCCAGTGAAACTGATGTGAACAAAATGGTTCAAGCTTATTTGGATGAATACGATGTTGCTGCCTCCCTGTTACCTGGCGGCGAAAAACACGCATCCCTAAAAGAAGGTGCTCGAATTGAAGTAGGGTTGAGGAACTTTCTCGAGGCTGGAAATTTTACGGCATTCACAACAACCTTTGAGGATCTGCATGGACTAAGCCAATTACCAGGCTTGGCTGTTCAGCGATTAATGCGTGATGGGTACGGTTTTGGCGCGGAAGGGGATTGGAAAACCTCTGCGCTGGTACGTGCAATGAAAGTGATGTCGCAAGGATTAAAAGGGGGTGTATCTTTTATGGAGGATTACACCTATCACTTTAGCGCTTCTGGCGACAAAGTTCTCGGGGCCCATATGCTCGAGATATGTGAATCGATTGCCGCAAATAAGCCAAAACTTGAAATTCTACCGCTCTCTATCGGCGGAAAAGCTGACCCTGTCCGTTTGATTTTTGATGCTTTTACGGGTCCAGCCATCGGCGCTTCGATAATGGATATGGGCAATCGCTTCCGTATCGTAGCGAATGAGGTAGATGTCGTTCCGACAGACCATCCCTTGCCTAATCTGCCGGTTGCCAGAGCGTTATGGTTGCCAAGGCCAAACCTTAAGACCGCCGCTGCGGCATGGATCTTTGCCGGTGGCGCGCACCATACCAGCTTCAGCTTTGCCCTAAACGCCGAACACCTTCGAGATTTTTCCTCCATCGCTGGAGTTGAGTTCTTGATCATTGATGATAAGACAACCGTAAATGGTTTTAAGGATACTTTGAGGTGGAATGAAATGTATTATCACCTCAGTAAAGGGCTTTAATTTTCATTTTTTTTAGTAACCTGCCGTTTTTAAAAATATACGGCAGGTTTTTTAAATCGGAAGAGATCGTTATGTCTATTGGTAAAATTGCAAATGGTTGTTTAAAAATTGAATACTTAACCGATACACTCAGAATAATTGGGATTACCCCCTTCAACAAATCGAATATTCTGGCGGATCTGAGCAATTTTGCTCCAATTTCCACTCCGTACGGAGATTTTGAGTTCAAGGGCGGGCACCGTTTATGGCATTCCCCAGAATCGATGCCGCGGACCTATGTCCCAGATTCAAATAAACTCACTATTCAGAAAAGTGAGCGCAAGGTAGTTTTAGAAACCCCATTAGAACCAATTACTGGGATACGAAAAAGGATCGAGGTCGAGATCGATCCAATAGAACCACAAGCAGTGGTCACGCATACTCTCATTAATGATACTATTTGGCCAGTAGCACTTGCGCCGTGGACGATTACTCAATTTCGACCCGGCGGCATAGTAATTATGCCAATGCCTCTGGGCGATGCAGCTTCTCTGTTGCCAAATCGTCAGCTTTGTTTTTGGCCCTATTCCCAGATCGATGATGCAAGGCTGGTCTTAGCGGATGACTATTGTTTCTTCAAGGCAGAACCCATAGTTCAACCTTTTAAGATGGGATATTTCAATCCGCACGGATGGCTTGGGTATTATTTGAATGGACTTCTATTTACGAAGAAATTTGGTGCATTCTCCAATCAACAATATCCGGATATGAATTGCAACGCGGAAGTTTATGGGATAGACAAATTCGTTGAACTTGAGAGTTTGGCACCAATGACCGTATTACAACCGAACGGAACTGCAACTCACCAAGAAATATGGGAAGTTTCAGAAGGAGTAGAAAAACTCCCAGCAGCAGTTCGAACAAAGATAGTTTCGCTACAGGATGAAAAGTAAAACCATGAAATTAAATTTCCGAAATATCCTTCTTATTTTGCTAACCGTATTGGTTACCTTTGGGGCCTTATTCTATATATGGGCTAGCAATTCATCGAAACCAATGCCTGAAGCGCTAAAGGCGATGGTTAGTGACGACATAATTCGGGTCAGCACGGAGCGATGGTATGTCTTTGAACCTATTTCAACGGCACCAACAACTGGTTTCATTTTTTATCCGGGTGGTAAAGTTGATGCAGCGGCGTATGCGCCAATGATGAAAAAGATAGCTGAAGCTGGATATCTTGCGGTGATCGTTCCTATGCCTCTGAACCTGGCCGTTTTTGATGGAATGGCGGCAGAGGATGTGATCGTAAATTATCCAGCCATCCAACATTGGGCTATAGGCGGTCACTCCTTGGGCGGAGTGGTGGCCTCAAGTTTCGCCGCATCAAACGAAGCCATCGATGGGTTAGTTTTATGGGCATCCTATCCCGCTTCCGGCGAAGGAATAGTGGACTCAGATCTTTTTGTTGCCTCAATTTCTGGCAGCGCTGATGGACTATCAACCCCTGAAAAAATTGAAAACTCGAGGTCTATGCTTCCTACCAATACATATTGGACTGAAATACCAGGCGGAAACCATGCCCAATTTGGCTTTTATGGGGAGCAAAGCGGGGATAATCCAGCACAGATCACCCGCGAGCAACAATTATCCCAGATTGTTGAAGCAACTGTTGCGATCCTCAAAAATATTTCGCGGTAAAAGATGCAGCTCACCTTTGAACTGATTCGAAATAACTACTAATCTCCTCCGGCCACAAATAATCTCATTAATATATATTGGTTCGGAGGATTATTTTCAAACAGATCTCAGTTGTTTTTAGCCCAGACTCACGAACGATCCCACAATCTAAGCAGGCCTGAAAAGTACTTTTAGCCGTACGGATCAGCAAATTATCCATTGATCTTATTGTTTCTCCTAAACCAATTATTTTGGAATAAATCCTCTTTTTCGGCCAGAATTGGTGAAATTTTCATTTTCTGATGCTGGTTTGATGCGATGTACCCAAGTAAGTCTGGTTGGTCCATTATAAGGGCCAACATTTTCTAGTTGTTATTCCAAAATCGAAAAAGTTTAGGAGAAATGATCCAGATTCTTATTACAAATGATGATGAAAAAGAGCCATTGGTATTAATCCCATGTATTCCAAAAAGGGTACAATCATTTTGATGAAAAATATCACAATAACCAAGAATGGGATCAATCATGATTAAAGATCAATGGTATGTCGTTTTAGAATCGAAACAAGTTGCAGATAAACCCGTAGGCGTAACCCGCCTCGGAGAGAAGCTAGTTTTCTGGCGAGGGGCAGATTCAAAAATACAAGCAGCTTTTGATCGATGCCCGCATCGAGGTGTTGCCCTGAGCATCGCTGAAAACAAAGAAGGCGTATTGCAATGCCCCTTTCATGGTTTCGAATTTGACGGTAGCGGAAATTGCATCCTTATTCCCGCGAATGGGCGAAATGGCGTCATTCCCGCTGCAATGCGATTGAATACCTATCCAACCTACGAAAAGAATGGGTTGATTTGGCTATGGTGGGGAACAAATCCCCCTAAAGATATGTTAGAACCACAATTTTTTGAAAATTTGGACGATTCATTCCAATACGCCACGATACAACAACATTGGGATGCCCACTATTCACGCGTCATTGAAAACCAACTTGATGTAGTCCATCTACCGTTTGTACACAGAAATTCCATCGGCCGCGGCAACAGAACCGTCGTTGATGGGCCATTAGTGGAATGGCACGGCGATACAATGATCTACACCCATGTGTTTAATCGTCTGGACGATGGAATTCTCCCCAAGAAACCCTCAGAGATCACATCCAAATCAGAATCGCGTGTACATCTCGAGTTTATCTTTCCCAATATTTGGCAAAATTACATCGGCGATGATATCAGGGTGTTTGCTGCCTTTATTCCTATTGACGAAGAACATTCCATTTTACTGATCCGTTTTTACCAGAGGTTTTTAACATTACCAATCCTAGGAAAATTTGTCGCATGGCTAGCCATGCCCATGAATAAGAGCATCGCGCTTGAGGATCAGCGCGTTGTCATTACCCAAACCCCCAAACCAAGCGGGTTAAAGAGTGGCGAAATTCTTATCCAAGGTGATATTCCGATTATCGAGTACAGAAAAAAACGAGCGGAGTTACAAAATAGATAGAGAAAGCATTTGCCTCCCGGAAATGATGAGAGTTACTTTACTGTAAAAATTAACCTCGAATTTACTAGCACTGGCATCTAATGGATGTTGGCGCTAGTATCAACTACGAGATTAGTGGAATCAATATTTCAGATCGATTTCGCCATCTACTTATTATTCATAGTCAACGCAAACAGCGGTACAACCTTCATAGTTTATGATCGAAACAATATGAAAAAAATATTTGTGATCGGGGCCGGAATCGGCGGCCTAACAGTAGCGGCAGCCCTCTCAAAGAAGGGGATGGATGTAACAGTGCTTGAGGCACAAACCTACCCAGGCGGTTGCGCGGGTACTTTTTTTAGCCACGGTTACCTCTTTGATGCAGGCGCGACACTCGCGGGGGGATTTTATCCGAGCGGACCGATGGATCTTGTCGGCCAAGCCTGCGGCATAGATACATGGCCAACCAGGCCGACCGAGGTAGCCATAGCTGTGCATTTACCCGATGGTTGCGTTTTTGAACGATCAACATTGTCAACGGATTTTCCCAAAATTGACGCTTTCTTTGGACAGCCAGGGGTTGAATTCTTCATATGGCAACAGAAGACCGCTGACGTAATGTGGGATCTAGCCCTAAAGCTACCCTACTGGCCACCAACATTGATAACCGAAATGGTTGACCTTGGCAAAAAAGTAATTCCATGGGCTGTGAGGCGAAATTTTTTTAGCATCCTTCGAGATTCGTTTGGCCATGTTGCGGATCATCTGGAACATTCTAATGAGATGCTACGGCTCATGGTCGATGGACAATTATTGATTTCCGCACAAACCACAAGTGATTTCGTGAATGCGAACTATGGGGCGGCTGCTTTGGATCTCCCGCGGCGCGGGGTCGTTCATGTAGAGGGCGGTATGGGTGCGATCAGCCGAACATTGGTAAACGCGATCATCTCGAATGGGGGAAAAGTAATTTACAAGCAGAAAGTGACCAAGATAAGGTTCGCAAAATCAGACCGGATGGTGATTGAAACAAAAGATGGACAAAATTACGAAGCCAGCCAAGTCATTTCGAACCTCCTCCCTTGGAACCTTGCCGAATTATTTGACGAAAAAACCCCAAAACGTTTACAAAACATAACCAAAAAAAACATCGATGGTTGGGGCGCGTTCGTTGTTCATGTGGGGTTGGATGGCTCTGCTATACCCACCGATCTTCCATTGCATCACCAAATTCTTCTCAAAAGACCCCTTGGGGAGGGAAACAGCGTTTTCGCTTCCCTAAGCCCAGATTGGGATCGCAGCCGAGCTCCATTGGGACATCGAGCCCTGACCTTGAGCACGCATACGAATTTGAGGTATTGGTGGGACTTATTTGAAAATGATTTTGAGGATTATACTCAGCAGAAAAATATTCTCGCCACCTCTATCATTGACACAGCCTCACGAGCAATTCCCGGATTATCAGCTTCAGCAAAAATAGTTCTTCCTGGAACGCCGATAACCTATCAACAATTTATTGGAAGAAAGTTAGGTTGGGTTGGAGGTTTTCCCCAGACAAATCTATTTCAACAAGTTTCCCCGCGAATTAGCCATGCACTATGGCAAGTGGGTGATTCGATTTTTCCTGGGCAATCCACCGCGGGGGTTGCGCTAGGGGGATTGCGCGTAGCTAACGCTATCCGAAATGAATCATACTCCTAAATTGGTTTTACTTTTCGTTGATTCAAATAAATGTAAATACCAATACCTATCACCACGATACCGAGCGCCATTCCACCGAAATCGGAGAGAAATGTGCTGATCAGCTCCCACTGACTTCCAAAGAGGTAACCGAGGCCCCCGTACCCAAGGATCCAAACCGCTTCACCAGCAACATCAAATATTAAAAACTTACCGTACCTGCAACGAGCCCCAGCCAGCAAATTTACTGGCAGTGCTATGGCGGTTAGCAAAAAACGTGAGCTAAAGACCGCCAGCCAGCTTCCTTTGTCAAAAGTAGTTTGCGCGCTTTGCCAAATTGGTGAATCAGTAATTTTATTTTTGAGCGCGGAACCGCCCAATTTTCCGATCATATAGCTTATGGTATCTCCAAGTACCGCTCCAGCTAAACCGATAATCGCGGCAGGAATAGCGCTTAATATACCTTGTTTCACGAAAGCGCCAGTAGCGATCACCAACAAACTAGTAGGCAGCGGGAAACCAATAGCACCAATCAATAACGCCAAACCAAAAAGAGGCTCACCATAAGTAACAAGGTTCGTGAGCAGAAAATCAGAAATTGAGCTCATGGATTGGGAATCTCAGTTTGTAGATTTTGGCGAAATTGATTGATAATTTCTTTTACTTGCGCTATTACATAGCCTTGCTGGCCCGAAAAGAGTTTTTGGTTTATCTCAGCCAGACTCCTTTTATCATTTTCTTCTTCGTTGATATTTAGCTGCTGGTAAATAACTTCAGGCGGCACTCCGTACATTTTGGCTATGTATGGAATTGTCATCCAGCCTTTAATAAGTTCTGCGTCTTGAGTATTCGGTTTGAGCCCCGTAAGCCGAATTTGTAGAAATGATTTTGTCATTCTAAAACCAAAAAACAGCACAAGTACTATACCAATCAGAATTAAGATGATCAGATATTTCGAATTTTTATTAGTCGTTGAATTTTGCATAATTTAATAGTGATCGATTCAAAAAAGCAAAGCCCCCAAAGATGTGAGGGGGCTTTGCAGGAGGGATATACTAATAGCTAACAACTCTGGGTAATTTTTTCGCCTGATCAATCCAATCGGCAACTTGAGATTCGCTAGGCATTTTTCGAACAAGCTGTTTCTTTGTATTGACTTCAGTTATTTTGAGAATGAGGTTTTCAGCTCTTCGAGTGGAAAGTTCCACCACAGTATCGACGCCTGCCTCTTCGAGAAGATCGCTGTATTCAGAGCCGATACCCGAAATTCGGAAGAGGTCTGCCAGATTTACCCACTCTAAAATATAGGTTTGGTCGATCCCTGTTTTTTCTGATAGGTCTTTCCTACCTTTGGGAGTAGCTCCAGTTTTTAACAACCCTTCAAGTGTGATTATGCCAGCTTCGTTTAATTTCGCGGCATACTTTGGGCCAATTCCTTCGATCTCGATAATATTCATATCAAATTTCCTTTCCGATCTCAGCGTTCCGCTTCGATCAACAAAAAACTAATTTTGGATGATTAAGTACAAATATTAGTATACATTGTTCCGCAATAGGCGAACAAATTTTTCGATGATATCCAATTCATTTTTGGTTAATTTTGATTGTAGGTAGAAAATCCTGAACCGCTTGCATAAATTGGGCCGGTGTTTCTTCATGCGGCAGGTGACCCGCTTTAGGAATGACCGTTAAAGTAGCATTTGATAATTCTCCTGCTAGCCTAACGGATTGCTCCGTTGGCACGATCTCATCTTTTTCGCCCGTGATCACTAAAATTGGCATCTTTAATTCCCCTATGTGATCCACTAGGTCTGATTCCTTGCTCGCGATCGTAAATTCCCAAAAAGCCTTATCCCAATTAATTGCTTCAAGCGGCTTAGTATACATATTAATCGTTTCGTCTGTAATATTCGAGGGATCGTACCATGCCTTTTTTAAAAATTCTATTCCTTGAGAAAAGAAAGATCGTGAGATCAATGGCCCGATATGCCGAAACTGTGGTGTTTTGAGGATCGGCTGTATCCACGAGGGAGCCCCGCCACCAGCATAAACAGCGGGATCGACCAAAATCAGAGCTGTTACTTTTTCTGGGTATTTTCGTGCGTAATTCATGGCGATCGTTCCACCAGCCGAATTACCAACCAAAATTACATTCCCTGATGAAAAATTGTCGATCAGCGAGTCTAACAACAAAACTTGAGAATCTGGGCTATACGGGCTCTCCCCATCCCAAGTGAGCGGTTTTTCAGTAAGCCCAAAACCGGGGCGGTCGAATGAAATGACAGTCCCATATTTACCCAGATCTTCGATTACCGCGTGCCAAGAGTTTAAGTTAGCTCAAAACCCATGAAGCAAAACAAAGGTGAGTTTGCCACTTCCAAATTTTTTGTAATGTACATTGATATTGTTCAAACGTATAAACTTGCTTTGTGAATCCGCTAATTCCTCAGGCTGTTTTAACCCAACCAATTCAGGGACAGGAATTAGAAATGGTCCAAGTATTACTAGCAATAAAAAAAATATTATGACAATGATACGCTTCATTTTTTCGATTATTCCTTTATATGGTTGAATTTCGTTTTGTAGGGTTTTGAGGATCGTCCAAAACTCGAGCAATGCTCTTGTTCAAATAATTCTGTTTCGTCTTTGGGTGAGGCATAAAAACATAGGGACAGATCTATCACCCCAGCCTCGATAGACAATAGGCACATTCAAACAGAATTTTACCTCTAATAAGTAAAAAACTTTCATCTTACAAAAAAAGAAACTGCCTTCGTTATTTGAAAACTTCTACCCCCAGAACAGGATCGTTCGTTATGATGCCATCAACACCCATTTTCTTTAGCTCCCTCATCTCTGCTTGTTCATTCACAGTCCAGACATAAACTAGACGCCCGATGTCGTGAGCATTTTGAACATGTTTCGCCGTCACAATCTGTGAAATAGGATGATCTGCTTGAAGGGAAGAATATTTTGAGATGCCTTGATTCAAAGGAGTCAACTGACTTCTTAAATAACCACAAGCAATCGTTGGCGAGAGTTTCTTAGCAAGCCACAAATTTATTGGGTTAAAAGACGAAAACAAAACCGTTGACTCGATACCATAATAACGAACTAGCTTAACAGCTTCATAGACCAATCCATCCAGCGGAGTTACATAATTGGTTAATTCAATATTTAGGATCTGCGCACTCCCAAATTCTTCGATCACCTCACGTAATAATGGGATTTTTTCTCCGCGAAACTTTTCTGAAAATTTTCTACCCGCATCAAGTTCGCGTAGCTCTGCTAGAGATTTTTTGTGCACACTTCCGGTTCCATCGGTCGTTCGATCGACCGTACTATCATGGTGGATGATAATTTCCCGATCACGCGTTAGTTTAACATCGAATTCAACCGCGGGCGCTCCTTGCTCAAACGCTAAACGAAAAGCCGCCAATGTATTTTCGGGTGCGTATGCCGAAGCCCCTCGGTGCGCGATTACCGATAAACGTGACCGATCAATATTCATAATTTTCCCATTATTAACCCAATTGATGTAGATATTTTTATCTACATCAATTATAAAGGAAATGGAATGATGCGAAATTCAATTAACAATGAGCTAGTTGACCAACTTGGATAGTACCTAATTAATGCCAGAAAGAAGGGATTGCCATTCGAATAATCACGTCGACAAATAAACCAACCAAAAAATAGAGCCCAAATATCCGGTTGTTACCAAACGCGATCGGAGCAAAGTATAGCGGCCATCCACCTTGGCCGTCCGGGAAACCCTCGGGTCTGACTTCTGGCCTTGGCTTCAGAAAGAGTGGAGTTGTTTTCAATAAGTTAGGAACGGCAAATAAAATAACTAACATAACAGGTGTGAAATATTTTGTAATAACCATTCCGATGGTGATAACGTATGGCAACACCAACATCGCAATCACAAAATATCTAGAAATTTTTTCTCCCAGCAAAACTGGTAATGTATGAATTTTTTTCTCTAAGTCCACTTTAATTTTGTCTATATGTTTGCCAAAAATAACGGTGGTTACCCCTAAGACATAGGGAGTACTTGCTAGGACAACATTCCAATCCCATTGATGCGTCATTACATAGTATCCGCCGCCGATCATCAAAGGACCCCACACCAATAATACGGCAATCTCGCCCATAGCTATATATTTCAACGGCCAGGTATAAAACAAAACGAAGAAGGCTCCAGCGCCAAGCAATGCCCAGATGATCGGATCTCCGCTATTGATAACCACAAGATAAATACCAAAAATAGCCGCGAAAAGGCCTGTGATCGCGGTGTAGGTTAGTAATTGTCTAACGGTGATCAGTCCGTTTGCAACAGGTTGTGGACCGTACATCGTCCGAAAATAATTATCCTTATCGACACCACGAACAAAATCTGTATAATCGTTAAACAGGTTGTTGGTAGCATGGGCTAACAAGAGCCCAAGGGTGAGAGCAAGCCATGACAGAAAGTCAAATTTTCCAATTCGTAAAGCAAACAAACCAGCTAAAGCCGCTGAAATAAAGGTCATGACGAGAACCGCAGCTCGGGTCGCGATCAGCCATTTTGAAACAAGATCTAATTGATCCCACTCCTCTTTGGTTACGGAAGGAATAACATTTAATGCTTTTTTCCACATTTCAATATTCACAAAAATCTCCTAAATGATAATTTCGGTTTATTATATCTTATTTGTTTTTTCGCGAATATGAAAGTGCGGGTAAGCAAAATTTAAAAAATGATATATTATTTAGGTAGAATTCGATATTACAAAATGGTCGAACTTTGCGAGGAGTCAACATGAAGAATCTACACTTACTTTCATTTTTGCTCGTATTTTTCTTAGGATTGATGGCTTGTAATTTATCGATACCGTTACAGCCCAACCTAACCGATGAAGAAATTTATACGGCCGCCGCAAAAACGATGATCGCGGATTTTACTGAGCAGGCGGGGAAAAACAGCACGGAAACAGTCGTCTGGGAATCCCCAATAGTAACGGTCCCATCAATCACTCCCCAACCATCGGACACGCCAACATCTACTTCTGTACCGATTCCTACGCTCGTCGCGACAATTGCGAAGCCATCTATAACTCCGATACCTTGTAACGCTGTAACATTTATTAAGGATGTAACCATTCCAGACGGAACCCAATTGTTAGCTGGTAGCGCCTTTACCAAGATCTGGCGTCTAAAAAATATTGGAACATGTACTTGGAATTCGAGTTATAGTGTCGTTTTTATGTCCGGCAATTCTATGAGCGGACCAGTCGCATTTCCGCTTACATCCGGAGTTGTAGCGCCGAATCAGGTCATAGATATATCTGTTAATTTGGTAGCGCCGGTATCGATAGGCGATAAACAGGGCAACTGGGCGATTCGGAGCCCCGAGGGTGTTATCTTTACATTATCAACCGGACCATTTTGGGTAAAAATAAAAACTGTTAACATTGTTATCCCAACCTTGATCATTCCCCTTCCGCATATCCCTCAGGAGATGATCGCGCATTATGTTTCAGAAAATAGCGGCGCTATCAAATCGAATAACACGATGCTCGGCTTTCCTAACATAGGGGATGACGCTTCCAATGTTTCTTTTCAAGGATTCCTAAGTTTTGATATTTCAACGATTCCAGAAACCGCCACCATCACGAAAGTAGAAATAGATTTTACTGACTTTGACAAACTTGGTTCGCCGTATGCCCTGGGATGTTTGAGGGTTTACAAGCAAAATTATGGAACCCTAGATTTAGGCGATTATTTTGCGGGCAGCCCTTCTGGTGCTGTTGCCCGTTTCTGTGATCAGGAAGATTTCGAATCGATCGACGAACAACCCGAGATGATAGCCGCTATTCAGGAACAGCTTGGTCATTCTAGAGCAAAATTCCGAGCTCAATTTAACGAAACAGCAACAGATATGGACGCCGTCGCGGATATGGTCCGGTTAGGCCCAGGCCTGCGCTTGATCATCACCTATCTAAACTAGCACCAGCATAAAGCTACAAAAATAAAATATAGCCAGTCGTCGATTGACTGGCTATATTTCTACTTAATAACCTTTTTTACAACGAAATTTTTACTCAACTGCCATACAGGTCAGTGTTTCCAAGATACCAGGAATAGGCTGAATTTCTTCGGATATAAGTTTCCCAAGTTGATTGATGTCCTTCGATTCGACCTTGGCAACAGCATCGTAAGGGCCAAAGGTCATAAAAGCTTCTTTAACTGAGTTCAATTTATGAAGCTCTTTTACAACTTGATTGATTTGGCCGGAAGTGATGGTGATCAAAATATATGCTTTCATTTTATTTATCCCTTTCCTTATTTCGAATCTTTTAAGAAAATCATCCAATAAATGCCTGCCACAAATACAGTACCACCAACAATATTACCGAGAGTTACTGGAATTATGTTGTTGATAAAGAAATTGGCGACGTTTAACTTATCTAAGTTAGTACCTGTTACTTCGATAAATTTTGCGGTGAAAGCGGGATCAAAATATTTGATCGCCAAACCAACAGGAATAAAGTACATATTTGCGATACTATGTTCAAATCCCATCGCAACGAACGCGGTAATAGGGAAAATGATGGTTGTAATTTTATCGATCGTAGTTCTGGCGCTATATGACATCCAAACAGCTAAACAAACCAAGGCGTTGCATAATAGACCCAGAAAAAATGCTTTTACAGGGTCTAATCCAGCTTTAGCAGCCGCAATAGATAGTGCTGAAAAACCAATCTTAACATCTCCACCAAATTGGTATTGACCACTAAGATATACCAATGCTACGGTTCCAAGCGCGCCAAGAAAATTCCCAAAATAGGCGATCGCCCAGCTTTTTAGAAGTGCGCCGGTCTTAATCTTTTTATTTGCCCATGCCATCACAATAAGATTATTTCCTGTGAAAAGCTCAGCACCACCAACTACAACTAATATTAGACCTAAACTGAAAACAAAACCAATCAACAATCGGTTAACCCCATAAGGTAATGCGGCGCCACCGGTAGCCATGGTGGTAGCAAACATTGCTCCGAGTGAGATAAACGCGCCAGCCAAAATTGAAAGAGCTAAAAACCGGACAAAAGGAGCCTCCGCTTTTCGAACTCCAAGCAATTCTGCCCTCCGTGCCATTTCGATGGGTAATAGGGCGTCGAAACTCTCATTGCTCATAAAAAACCTCCTGAATTTTGATTGAAAGTTATCCACATAAAGGTCAGAGACTTCTTATTGTGAATATTTTCACTAATAATAAGAATATTTTATCGCAGAATTTATTATTTATCAATGATATTTGTCAGGTGTTGAGTGATGAAAAAGTTACCGGTTAATGGCTTTAGCGACAACCCCGGAACGGGTGTGAACATCAAATTTTTCAAATATGGCTTTTAAATGCCGTTTTACGGTATTGGGGGTAATAAATAAACGCAGAGCTATTTGCTTATTGGTTAAACCCTCCACCATCAAAGTTAATACTTCATTTTCTCGATGCGTTAATTCATTCGTTTTATGCTTCTGCTCAGTTTCTAACATCGCTTCTCGAATTGCCTGAATTAGGGAGGGCCGTGAGAAGTGTTGTTTTTCAAAATACGCGAAAATATTTTGGCCGGAATAGATCGAGTCGATCAGAGCGGGGGAGGATAGTCCGCTAACGATAATGATCGGAATTCCTTTGTCCTTAATTCGGTTGAGCAATTGGATCCCATCCAGATCAGAACGATTTTGAACTTTGGATTCATCAGGTAATTGATATCGCAAATTTAAGTCCAACAATACCAAGGAGAAATTCCCCTTATTTATTTGTCCAATCGCCTGCCCATAACTGGAACATTCAATTGCGTTTACGCCTATATCTTCCAATATTTCCCTGTGAACTTTTCGCCAGTTTTCGTCATCTTCGATGATAAGAGCGGTCGCAGAATTATGGGGGGTATTTATCGGGTCGTTTGGTACGGTTTCAAACTTAGATGGTTCTTTTGTTTGGTTCGGATTCGCTATCGGTAATAGTTTATTTACATTTGCGATAAACTCGGCTACATTAAAACTTTCTTTTCGAAAAAAATGGACGGCACCCAATTCCACAATAGCGTTTACTGCAATATCTACGGTCGCAAAACCTGTTAGCATGATGGATTTACAACCTGGGTCAATCCTTTGAATTCTTTCCAATAAACGCAAGCCATCTCTGTTTTTATGATCTTCCCCTGATAGGGATAGATCAAATACAGCCAAGTCGTGTTTTTTATTCAACAAAGGCAGAGCCATTTCTAGTGAATTCGAAGAATCGATCGAAAAATCCAGATCTTGAAATAACTCGATCAATATTTGTAGCCAAGCAACATCGTCCTCGACCAGTAATACAGTTCTCACTTTAGTTAGTCCCGCTTTTCACTCTTGGTAAGGAAATTGTAAAGGTTGATCCGATACCCTCGCTGCTTTTTAGGCTGATCTTACCGCCCAAACGGGACAGAATCGTTTTTACCCACCATAGACCAAATCCAAGATTTTTCTTTTGGATGGTGTTAGTATGTAAATTCCCAAATTCAAATAATTTGGTCTGTAACGAATCATTAATCCCAGGTCCATTATCTTGAATCAATACAGACACAAATTCTGGTTCAGTAATTACTTCAATTTGGATATTACCAATCCCATCCATAGCTTGGATCGCGTTTTCCAGAATGTTTAAAAAGATAAATTTTACGCTTTGTTCGTTTGCTTGAACAAGCGGAAGATCACTTTCAAAATTGAGGGATATAACGACGTTTTTTTGTTCACGGAATTCGTGAACGACCTTTTGAATTTCATCAATCAGATCTACTTCTCCTACCGCGATCGGCCTAAGGTTGATCAGGTTTTTACTCACGGTTTGCATGGCGTCAGTCGCGAATTTTTCGATCTCACCTAGGTTTCGGGAAAGATACTCATCTTCGGCTAAATAGCTTTTCCTTTTCTCCAAGATAGTTTGTATTTTTACTGGGATCAAACCAATTTTGTTATTAACAATGTGGAGAATATTGGAAGCTACATCACCGATAGCGGCAAATGTCTCGGCAAGCATGCGATGTTCTTGCTCCATTTTTAATTTATTGTTCCTATCGTCATTTTCGATTGCGATATGGACAAAGGAAAGAATAAAATTTAGTATTCTCAAATTCCAATCATTTCGCAGCAATACCAAATCGTTTTTTTCTGGGTAACCGCAGACAACCATGAAATATTCTGGCTCTTTTTTTTCTGAAAGGAACAAAGGAGCAACAAGGGAATTTGAAATGGAAATTGTGGTAATTTTTGAGTAATGTTCAACTAAATTTTCAACGGGAAAAACTATTAAGTCATAGAAGGTGTTATTTATTTGCTCAGGAAGACTCCGAAATGGGATTAATTGAGTAATATCATCCTCTTTTGAACTGGCAATAAGCCTTAGGCGTGAATCGCCGACGCTCCAAATTTCACAACTCGCGCTGTTCGAGAATTCACTCGTTTGTTTTACCAAGTAATCCAAGGTTTGGTATTTAGAAACCTTGAAAATATTCGTAGTGACTTCGAGAAAGAAATTAAGCAAGCGAAACTCGCGAATCGCCAGCACGGCAGTAGTGGCAAGCGACTCAATCAAGAATTGATGATGAAATGTAAAAGCTCCGGGAAGCGGGCTTTCTAAATTTAGCACTCCCTCAAGACCACCATTTGAATTTAAAAGGGGAATGGCCAACTCTGATCTCATCACAATATCATCGTCTAAGGGGTAGTAGTTTCCCAGCGGGAGTTTTGAAAGATCTGGAATGAGGGCAGGTTTTTTCGTTATGGCAACTTTACCCATCACACTATGCTCATCGATTGGCAATTCCTCAATTTTTGGCCGCTGCATATCCACACCTACAAAGGAACTGGTAACTAGTTTATTTTTCCCTTCATCGATGAGACGGAAAATTCCATAATGGGCTCCGGTCAACTCTAGCGCCATGGTAAGAATGGCATTCAAGGTATCTTCCAAACCTTGGCGAGAGAAAAGCAGGGTAGTGGCATCTTGTAGCTTTTTTACTTCATTTTCTTTTTGTTTAATGTTTTCATGAAATTTTTCAACTTCTTTCGCGTGATTTAACACAAAAGAGCCTTGATTAACCAATATTTCAAGCGCAAGCAAATCTGAATGAGACAAGTTTATATTTTCGCACAGCTGAATTACCATGATTCCGTACAGAACATTATCGTGCAAGAGGGGAAAACAGGTGAGAGATGAATTTCTTGAGATTTTATCCTGGAGATTTTTTGTTATTTTATTGGTTGAAGCGGTGGTAACAAAGGAGCGAAGGCGAATTGATTCTTGCCCAATTTCGAGTAGCAAGGGGGAATCCTCCAGCGAGATAGGCAAGACCAAATACCCCTCTCCGTTTTGGTCAGTCAGCTCGCTTTTTGATGGAGAGATAATGGATCCAAGGTCAAATCCATCGGTAATCCTATTGTATGGAAAAATAAGCACAGAGGAACCAAAAACTAACTGATTCGCCAATTTTGCGATGAGGATCAAAATTTCAGGAGCGCTCGGGATTTTTTCAAAGTCGATCTGATTGAGTTTGGATATTGCATGCCCCAGTTTTAATAAAATCTCGTTTTCAATTTCCTGAGCAGAGAGATCTATTGGAATGCTGCCATTAATTGTTATATCCATTCCTCGATTTTAACATTATTCCAAAAAAAGCGTGACCGGGGATGTTCGCTCCGGTCACGCTTTGATTCTGGGTAATAATATTTTTTTTATATATCGAAATACAAGGTAAATTCAAATGGAGTAGGGCGTAAGCGAACCGGATCTAGCTCATTGACTCGCTTGTAGCTGATGTAGGCTTCTAACAGATCAGTGGTGAAAACATCGCCTTTCAACAAGAATTCGTGATCCGCTTCCAGAGCGTCGAGCACCGCTCCCAGTGAACCAGGAACTTGTTTTACCTTTTTTGCTTCTTCGCTTGGCAGATCGTATAGATCTTTATCTTGAGGAGCGCCAGGATCAATTCTGTTTTGTATCCCGTCTAAACCAGCCATCAAAATTGCCGAAAAACATAAGTATGGATTAGCGGATGGATCTGGTGCTCGGAACTCAACACGCTTTGCTTTTGAGCTTTTTGTTACTGGAATTCGGCAAATCGCTGAGCGATTGCGCTGTGAGTACGCTAAATTTACTGGTGCCTCGTATCCCGGTACCAAACGCCGGAAGGAATTGGTGGTAGGAGATGTTAGCGCAAGAAGAGCAGGAGCATGCTTTAGAAGACCGCCAATATAATACTTTGCGGTATCAGAAAGCCCGGCATACCCGGATGCTTCAAAAAACACATTTTTATCGCCTTTCCAGAGGGAGGAGTGAACGTGCATACCTGAACCATTATCTCCAAACAAAGGCTTGGGCATAAACGTAACGGTCTTACCATTTTTTCGGGCTACATTTTTTGCAATATATTTATACAAAAGAGTATTGTCCGCCATTCGGGTTAGAGTATTAAAACGCATCCCTAATTCAGATTGTCCAGCCGTAGCTACTTCGTGGTGATGAATTTCCATTTCCACGCCGGCGGCTTCTAATGCCATCACAATTTCTGAGCGCACATCCTGCAGGGTATCGGTTGGAGGAACGGGAAAATAACCGCGTTTGGGCGAGATCTGACCGCCGAAGTTCTGCCGATCGGCACGGCCGCTATTCCACCATCCTTCTTCGCTATCGATGTGGTAATACGATTCCTGGGTACCACTGCTATAACGAACGTTATCGAAGATAAAGAATTCAGCCTCAGGCCCAAAGAAAGCGGTATCGGCGATACCGGTTTGACGTAAATAGGCTTCAGCTTTTCTGGCAACAAATCGGGGATCGCGTGGGTAAGGCTGCAGTGTGATCGGGTCATACACATCGCAATTGACTACTAATGTTGGAATATTAGCAACTGGGTCAATAAAGGCAGTATTTGCATCTGGAATAAGAAGCATATCTGATTCGTGGATCTCTTGAAAACCACGAATTGACGATCCATCGAAAGGTATACCTTCTTCGAAGAATTCAGCGTTCAATCTGCTGACAGGAATCGTAAAATGCTGCCACTGACCCGGAAGATCAGTGAACCTAATATCGACCATCTTAACATTTTTGGCTAGTTCTAAAACTTCTTGTACGCTATGCGCCATGTCTTGCTCCTTTAAATAGATAATCTCAGAATAATTTCTGAGATTATATTTATTTAAAGGACAAATTTATATGACCCAAATGGATAATATTCTGGATGGATCATTCTGTAATATTAAACTCCAATTCGCGCTGAAACTTGAACTGTTGAGTGTAGAGTTTGTAGTAATGCCCTTTTAACCTCAGCAGCTCTGAATGACTACCAATTTCTGCGATCATACCATTTTCAATAACAACAATTCTGGATGCTTTACGAATGGTTGATAAGCGATGCGCGATAATAAAGGAAGTACGCCCCCCCATCAACTTTTCCATCCCCTTTTGGATCATAGCCTCGGTGATGGTATCCACACTGGACGTTGCTTCATCCATAATGAACAGGTCGGGCTTCGCTAAAATGGCCCTCGCCAGACTGATAAGTTGTTTTTGCCCAACTGAAAGTAAATTTCCGCCTTCACCGACATTTTCTTTATAGCCATTCGTAAATTTCTCAATAAAAATATCCGCTCCAGCCATTTTTGAAGCATTGATCACATCATCTTCTGTTGCGTCTAATCTACCATACCGGATATTATCCATAACTGAACCTGAAAAAAGGTGGGGCGTTTGTAGAACGATCCCGATTCTGGCGTGGATGCTATGAAGGCTGTAATCAGTATAATCATGTCCATTGATCATAATTGTTCCGCTGGTTGGTTCGTAAAAGCGACAAAGTAAGTTGACGATCGTTGATTTACCACCACCGGTTGGGCCGACGAGCGCTATCGTCTCGCCTGCGTTTACGGTCAAATTAAAATCAGTAAGGATATCTTTGTCGTCGTCATAGGAAAAACCGACATTTTGAAATTTGATCTGGCCTAACAAGGTTGTCGCGTCAATCGCGTCGGGCTTGTTATGAATAGTTGGGGGAGTATCAATTAGCTTAAATATTCTTTCGGCCGAAGCAATAGAATGCTGCATTTCCGCGTAAACACGGGCAAGTTCTTGGATCGGCCACATCATAAAAGTAAGATAAGACACAAAGGCATGAATACCGCCAATGGTGAGTGAACCTTCGGTTGCCTGAAAACCACCATACCAAACAATAATGCTTAACGCGACCGCCGAAATCACTTGCACGGTAGGTAGGAACAAAGCTGAGTACCAGGCCGCTTTGTATGAAGCGTTGAACATATTGTCGGTTAATTGTTTAAATTCAGCCAGATTCTCGCTCTCTCTTCCAAGAGCCTTGATCACTTTTACACCTTGAATATTTTCGTTATGCGCGCCAGTGATCAAACTATTGGCTTTTCTCGATTCCCTAAATTGAATTAAGATCCGTTTTTGAAATTGAAGAGCGATGACGAAAAGGATCGGAACGATCAAAAATACAATCATGCCTAATTTCCAACTGATGACCAGCATGAAGATAGTAGCGGTTAGGATATTCATAATTGACCAAGTGGAGTCGATCAGACCCCATGTCATCAGATCCGCTACCTTGGTTGTATCTGATGTCACTCGCGCGATAAGCCTGCCAACAGAATTTTGGGAATAGAAAGATAGGGATAGCTCTTGCAGATGAGCAAACATTTTTTTTCTGAGATCATATTGCAAACTCTCGCCCAAAACACCAGCCAAATAAATAAACGCGAAAACCAGCCCTGATTGAATTACTAACAGAACACCGTAATTTATGCCGAGCCGATATAAGGTTGAGATGTCCTTCTTCATCATGCCGTCGTCAATCATTCCCTTATTGATGTAGGTAAAAAGAGAATCAAGAGCTGAGACCACAGCTATGGTTAGAATAAACCCGAGAACGCCTTTCCAATGTGGCTTGAGTAACTCGAGAATTCGGTAAAAAATCTCGTAGGTTAGCTTACTTGTTTCATCTTCTTCTTCGATTGCGATTAATTCGTCTGACATATTACTCCAAAGATCCTTGGCTCGTTGTTGATATCTCTTCACGGAACTCATCGTCGATGCGAGTCTGAATTTCGAAAATTCGATTGTAAATACCAGCCTTGTCCTTTAATAACTCGTTGTGCGTTCCTTTTTGAACGATTTGGCCGTCTTTCAAAACCAAAATGAGGTCCGCGTTGATAACAGATTGGATACGATGCGCGATAATAAACGTTGTTCGATCTTTCATCAGACTGTTGAGAGAATCCCGAATGGAGGCTTCCGTTTCGGTATCCACACTTGATGTGGAATCATCCAAGATCAATATTTTTGGATTTTTTAGGATTGTGCGGGCAATGGTGGTTCGTTGCTTCTGCCCACCAGATAATGTAACGCCTTTTTCACCGACAACTGTATCGTATCCGTGTGTAAAACCAAGTATCACATCATGGATCGAGGCAATTTTGGCCGCTTTCTTTACTTCATGATCCGGCACAATTTTGCCAACTCCATAAGTAATATTCTCCTTGATAGTGCGGGAAAAGAGGAAAGGTTCTTGCTCAACAATTCCGATTTGCGATCTCAAATATTTTCGGGGAATTCGATTTAGCTCGACTCCATCGATCGTAATGCTTCCGCCGGTGTAGTCGTGGAAGCGCGGCAATAAATTGACCAAGGTTGTTTTACCAGACCCAGTTGACCCAATTAGCGCGATGGATTGGCCGGGAAGAACCTTGAAGCTGATCCCTTTAAGCACTTCCGTATCCCCATCGGAATATTGAAAACTAACATCTTTAAATTCGATCTCACCTCTAAGCTTTTCGCTCGATTCAAAATCTCCGCTATCCAAATCCTCGCGCGCTACAGAAATAATTGTTAAAAGCCGACCATACGAGACCAAACCGGTGGATGTCTGAACGATCAAACGACCCAAATTTCGTATTGGCCATATCAACCAAACGACCAAACCTACGTAAGCCAGATAAGAACCGATAGAAATTTCGTTGTTGATGACCATTACGCCGGCAAACAAAAAACTACCGAGCATTTGTAGCCCTAACACAATATCGGATAGAGGCCAGAAGAGAGAATGCATTAGTGTAAGGTATTTGCCCTTAATAAATTTTTGCTTGTTCTCGTCTTCGAATTTTTCTATCTCATATTCTTGTCGTGCGAAGGCTTTTACAACTCTCACGCCGTTTAAGTTTTCCTGCAGTCGGGTAGATAATTTTGCTTCCTGCTCCTGATACGTCTCATAAGCCTTTGTTACATTTTTGAAAAACCACATCGACATCAACAAAATCGGTGGTATCGAAACAACCGATACGAGTGCCAATTTCATACTGATATTCATAATGGCTATCCAGTTGATGAAGAACAATAAGATGATCCTACCAACACCGATAGCTTGTTCGCTAAAAAATCTGCGAACAGCGTCCAGATCAGAAGTTACGCGTTCAATTAATTCGCCGGTGGAGGTTGTATTGTGATAGGAAAAGCTGAGCCGTTGAATGTGATCGAACAAAAAGTTACGCATTCTACGAGCAACATTTTCAGCTGTAAAAGCGGAATATTTCCCACTAAGGAAAGCGAGTCCACCCTCAACGCCCGCTAATAATACAAAAGCGACAGAGATTAGGGTAAAGGTTAGCATTACGTCGTCATTGATGTATTGTTTGTCACCACCAATAACATCGGCAAAAAAACGCAGCACAAACATTGTTACCGTTTTTGCCAGGGAGGATATGGCAAGGGTGATGACGGCTAATAAATAGGGAAAATGGTAGTCGGACATTAAATACCATAGACCAGTAAGTTTCTTCTTGTTTAGGACATTTCTAAAATCAAAAATTTGCGTTTTTTCGTTTGTATTCATTCAATCATTCTTTCGACAAAAAAAATCCACGATATAGCACCGCGGATAATAAAAAAACAAGCTGCAATTCGTGCTGGCGCTAATTAGGGTTTGAGAAGGGTTGATATATTTTCATCGTATTACATCGTCTTCATTCACTATTACGTAAATTATAATCAATTAATGCTTACAATCCAAAATTTTAATCTTACAGATACAAAATCCAGTTTTCAACTTGATCAAACCATGGATGAGTTCACCCGTTCGCTCGATCCGGGGCTGTTCACAACCTTTATTACCCTCCAGAACAGATCAAGAGTGATCGGACTTAAGAAGCACTTATTGAGACTGAACGACGGAACCGAGGATGTGCATTTTGAAGAAGTCCTCAGACACAACCTAAAGCGATATTTAAAACAATTTGTTGGAACTGAAGATGTAAAGGTTCGCATTGTTTCCATTCGAAAAGTAGATGAAACCGACCTCTATTTTATCGGCGAATCGCATATACCGATCAATCCCGACTTTCTCGAAAACGGTGTCGTAGTTAACCTATCGATGGTTTTACGCGAAACACCCAGAATGAAATCCACCGCTTACATTAGCAAAAGTAACGATGAGAGAAATGAAAATTTGAAGTTAGATGTTTACGAATCTTTGATTGTCAAAAATAATTTGATCAGGGAAGGGTTCACCAGCAACGTTTATTTCATAAAAGACCAAAAATTGATAACGGCTTCCAGAAATATTTTATCTGGAGTTACACGAAAGGTAATTCTCACCATAGCACGACAGCAGGGGATGCCGATTGAGTATCGCTCGTTGCGCATAGGTGAATTACCAAGCACGGCCGAGGCGTTCATTTCATCCAGTTCGCGTGGTGTGGTGCCGATAAAATCCATTGTTGGATACGAATTCAAAGGAGAGGGGAGGGGAGTACATACAAAATTAATACAAGATCTATATTTTCATAACATTTTAGCTTTATCGGAATTGATCTAATTCGAATCAAAAATTTCGTTATAGCCTTTATCCAATTCGTCATCTGATAAATGCGCGTATCTTTGGGTTACCGCGATGTTAGCGTGACGAGCCAACTCTTGGGCTAATTTCAGGTTTCCCGAGCTTCGCAGCACGGTCGTAACAAAATAATGGCGAAAAGAGTGTGGGGTGATCTTGCCGTTTTCAACTTCTCCAACCGCCAATTTTACCCATTCGCTAACAATGTTACGGCCCGTCATGGTGGTCATAGCCTTGAGCACTAATCCTGCGCCTTGATCATGTCGCGAGAAGATCGGTAAGGAGCCTAAAGGTTTTCCTGATGAACCATCAAAGCGCATTCGCGCCGCAAGGTATTGCTTTATCTTAATCATTGCCCGGTTAGAAAACCGCACTACGGCTTGCTTGTTGCCTTTGCCGATAACAATTGCCCTTCCTTCATTCCAATCAATATCCCCACGCCGCAGTTTACATGCTTCGTGAACACGCAGTCCAGTATCCGCCAAGGTAAATAGAAAGGCTCGGTCGCGCAATTCTCGTAGAACAACCAATACATCCGAGGCTTCCATCGTAGCAAGAACAGTTGCGTCGACTGTTTTAACCTGATCGACGCGGTCTAAAATTTTCTCGATATCCTCTCGAGGGAACTGAGGAAGCCGTTTGCCTGCTTTTCTGGATCGCTGGCGTATCAGTAGTTTTATGCGTGATAAATTAGGATTTGAAAGCCTTTCTGCCGCCAGAAATTCAAAAAATCCCATAGTAGACTGCAGGTATAGCTGTTCAGTAGCGGGGGAATGGTCTTTTAGCCAGAGAGCGAACCAAGCGACTGTATCTTCCGAAAGATCCGTGATATCCACCACATCCGCGTCAACTAAGTTATCGGCTAATACCATTACGTACGATTGCAGGGCATATTTATAGGTATCAAAGGTATTTTTACTTCTAGAAAGTTTTACCCCATCAAGATAAGAATCTATAGATTGTAGAATAGTAGGCATAAATACGCTCCAAAGTTAGATAAAACAAGTATATCACGCTTTCATTAATAGTACTTAAGTAAACCGTCAATCGGGTTTCACCCACCCACATAATAATATAATTTGATTTAACCTGTATCGTGAAGACTTAAATACAATGGTGGGATTTTTTTACTTTCTATTGGAAATGCAATGCCAAAGGAATATGCGCTAAAACCCCCTATCTTAGAAATTTATAGAACGTTAGGCTCAGAAAAAAAAGAGATCGGATTTTCTCCGATCTCTTGACGTTATAAACCGCTTATGTAATTTTCTAGGTGTTTTATCATTGTTTTTTGTTCTACAATCACCTGTCGTAACACGTCTTTTACAGAGATCAATCCCAGTAATTTGCCCTTTTCAAATACCGGCAAGTGTCTGAAACCCTTTGAATTCATAATTTCCATGCACTCCTCGAGAGGTTGAGAAGCCTCAACATACAGCACTTTTTCAGTCATAATTTCTGAAACAAGGGTGCTGTCAGCGGGCAGATCCTTGGCAGCCAATTTTAGGAGGACATCCCTCTCGGTGATGATACCAACCACCTTTCCCTCGGTGTTCTCAACAAGCAAAGCGCCTACGTTGTTTTTCGACATCTCTTTTACAGCAACCTGAACGGTATTTTCAGGCGATACAGTAAAAACGCTATTATTCTTCTTAGTCTTAAATAAGTCGCTCGCTAATGCCATTTAATTCTCCATTTAGTAACAGTTTTGTTTAATATAAACATTATGGATTGTATTTGTCAAGTATTCGTAGATATATATTTCTGGAAACTAGCCTATGATCGTTTGTGTTCGCTAATTTGGCGCTACATAGATGGCGATGGCAAAAAAATGAGATGCGGCGCCTAAGATAACGAAAATGTGCCATATCTCGTGAAACCCGAATTTACCAGGATAAAAATTGAAGATCTTGGTGGCATACACCACCGCTCCTAATGAATAGATGATCCCTCCAGTCGCTAATAAAATGATAGCACCCAAGGGAAGGGTGCGCATCATTTCGTTCGAAGCGCTCACGATCAACCAGCCCATAATCAGGTAAATAAGCGCGTTTAACCATCTCGGTGCTTTGATGATGAATATCTTTACCGATACACCAATGATAGCCAAGGACCAAATAATGATCAACAATCCCCATTTCCAAAAACCGGCAAACATATTAAAACAGAATGGGGTATAGGTTCCAGCAATGAGCAAGAAAATGGCGGAATGATCAAATTTTCGAAGGATTTCAGTAATTTTGGGGGTAGCATTTACTAAATGGTACGCCGCGGAGGCTGAAAAGAGGAGAACTAGGCTTATACCGTAGATTCCCATCGTAATTCCCTTCCCAAGATCCCGCCAAGTTAGTATTAGTAGAATGATCAGGCCAACCAGACCAAGAATTGCCGCAAAAAAATGGGTCAATCCATTCACTGGTTCGCGCATTTTATTAATTATGTTTTTCAAATTTTCACCGTTTCTTGTTTATGACGTGCGTCTGGATATGATCCAAATACACGCAGCATAAGCGCGTATTCTTCCAAATTCATTAGTGCTTTTTGAACTACCGCGTCTTCCTCGGAGCCCAAAAGGTCGATGTAGAACAAATAATTCCAGGGTGTCCCCTTCAAGGGTCTCGATTCAATTTTGCACAGATCGATATCACGCAGGGCTAAAACGCTTAATGCTTTAAATAGAGATCCAGGTTGATGTTTGAGAGTAAAAACGATGGTAGTTTTCGCGTCCTTGGGAGTTTTTACTTTATTTTTGGATATAACCAAAAATCGAGTGTAATTCTCCTGATCATCCTCAATCCCCTCTTCGAGCACATTCATTCCATAAATTTCAGCCGCCCTGTGGGAAGCTATTGCGGCTGTATACGGATCATCCAAGGTCTGTAATAGTTTTACGCTTCCTGCGGTATCATACTCCGGAGAAACCTGAACGCCCATATTTCGCAAATAACCAGCACACTGCCCCAACGCTTGGGGATGACTGATCACTTTCTTAATGCTATCTTTACTGATCCCTGGCCGAGCTATGAGGCAATGTCGCACCCGAAGATAATACTCCCCGTTGATAAACAAATTATGCCGCAGTAAATTATCGTAATTTTGATGAATGGAGCCAGCTAGGGAGTTTTCGATCGGTACCATTCCTCGGTCCACTTCCCCACTTTCAACCAATTGAAAAACAACATCGAATGTTTCGCAAGGGATTGATTCTACGTCATGAAAATAATTTAGCACGGATTGTTCGGTGTACGCGCCAGGCTCACCCTGGTAAGCCACCTTCATTGGTTCTTCGCCCATTTTAATATTTCCATAAATCCTTGCTCAACTTCCTGATCAGAGGCCGCGATGGTCATGCGGAGGAAACCCTCCCCCATCGTACCAAAAGCCGACCCGGAAACCGTACCAACATTTGCCTCTTCCAGCAATCGATCGCAAATTTCTGTGGAGGATATACCCAACGACCGCATATCTAAGAAATAATAGAACGCCCCCATTGGTGCGGTACAGACAACTTTAGATGACGCTTCTCTTTCAGCTATGCGCATTACAAGATTTCGACGTCTTTTATAACCAAGCCTCATTTCGCTGGCGTAATGTTGTATCTCGGGATTACTCAAAGCGTATCCTGCGGCTTCTTGAATAAATGGCGCTACACAAGTAATTGAATGCTGGCTCGCTTTTAAGCCATTCTGGATCACTTTTTCAGGCCCGCTTAGATAGCCCACCCGCCAACCTGTCATAGCGTAGGTTTTGGAGAAACTGTTGATCACAAGCGTTCGATCTTTTGCTCCTGGTAGGCTCGCGATACTGATAGGATGTTCCTCGAAAAATAGATTTTCATATACCTCATCGCTAATGATTGTTAGATTGTTTTTTATGCACAAATCTACCAATGCTTGCAGGTAATCACGGCTTGGATAAACACCGGTTGGGTTGGATGGATAATTTATGATCACACCCTTAGTCCTAGGGGTAATGGCCTTTTCCCAATCTCCGAAGGTTGGTAAAAAATTATTCGCGGGTGGCGCCAATACTCGCACAGCCCTACCACCTAAGAGAGATGCCATATTGGCGTGGGTTGCCCAAGTGGGGTCAGGAATTAGGAATTCGTCACCTTTATTGATGATGGATTGCAATGCTAAATAAAAGGCATGAATACCGCCGTGAGTTAAGATCACTTCCTTTTTCGGATCATAAAGCAAGCCATTATCTCGTTCTAATTTTTCAACAATCGCCTCTCGCACATGTAATGCGCCTTGGCTCGCGCCGTAATGCGTTTTTCCTGCCCGCATCTGCTCAGTCGCGAACTCGACAATGGCTGGGTGTGTTTTGAAATCGGGGTCACCAGTTTGTAAACCGATGATCTTCTTCCCCTGACTCTTCAGCAAATTTACTTTATCAGCCATCGCTACAGTTGGAGATTGCAGGATCTTCTCCAAGTTTTCATTTAAACTCTTCATCCACTCACCAGTCTATCGCTTATTTATCGTTCTCAAAAACATATCCAGTTCCACGAACACTTACGATCCTATCCAACAGGGTTGGGAAGGGTATCAGTTTATTGCGAAGTCTGCTTACTAATGGGCGCAAGATCTCTTGGGCTTCTTTGTTAGAAACTTCGTAACCTTGTACTAATAACACGATCTCACGATGAGAAAAAACGCGACCGGGTTTTTCTAGGAAAACTTTAAGTAATTGCCCTTCAGCGGGCGTGAGAAACTCAACCACCTCTTTTTGGGACACTCTTCGCCTGCTTAGGTCGATATTTATTCCACCGGGTAAATTATAAAAGAGAGTTGGCGAGCCTTCATCCTCAAGGTCCTTCAATCTTTTCTCGCGCCTCACCAGACCTTTTTTAATGCTCTCTAGGATCTGAGTTGGGGATGCGGGTTTTAAGAGGTAATCATGCACTCTCTGTCGTAATGCTTCCACCGCGGATTCCATCGAGCCAAATGCGGTCAATAAAATAATTTCGGTATCTGGCGAGATCTGGGTTACAACCTCAACGACTTCATGCCCACCCATTCCTGGCATTCGTACATCTAATAAGATCAGGTCAACTGAATTATTCCGAACATATTCGATCGCCAATTCACCATTCGCAAAGGAATAAACGTCATATCCTTCCATTTTGATGATCTCGGTTAAGGTTTCCCTAGCAACCGCTTCATCATCAACGACCATAATGTGGTTTTGCATATTTTTCTCCGCTAAGGTTTGATTGGTAGGATTATTTTGAATCTAGCGCCATGGTTGGGGATTTTATCCATCAATTCTAATACACCCGAATGGTTCTTGATGATCTCATTGCAGACAGATAAGCCCAATCCTGAGGTTCCTTTGGTGCTAATAAATGGCTCAAAGATCTTTTCGCGCATGTCTTCAGGAACACCCTCGCCAGAATCCTCAAAGATGATCGCCAAAAATGGTTTCGCCGACTCAATGGTGAGGGTCAATTCCCCACCACTTGGCATCGCGTCTTTTGCGTTGATGACCAAATTTATGAACACTTGCTCAATTTGATTTTTGATACCAGAAACCAAAGGGATTTTTGGGGGCCAGATGGTTTTAATTTTTATTCCATTCTCGCTCAATTGATTATCTAATAAATTGAGAGTATGCTCCAGGACATCCAACACTTGCACTGGTTTATATTTTTCATTGGGCTTGTAAAATTCCAACATTTGCTGGACCGTATTGGTCAAACGATCCATCTCCTGATTGGTCATTTCAAGGTATCGCGTTTTCTGTTCCTCGCTGATGTTTTTATTGGAAAGCAAATGAAGGCAATTCTTCACCCCTTGCAGCGGATTATTGATCTCATGAGCGATGGAGGCGGTCATACGGCCCGCTACTGATAGTTTCTCAGCCTGTATCAACGCCTTCTGCGTGATAGCGAATTTTTTTCCTTCTCTTTCCAATTCTGAAGAATATTTTTGCCGAACGTACCAATTCTGGAAAAGGGAAAAGATATTTTCAAGGTATCTTGCTGTGTAGCGATCAACCCTTGACCCATCAACGATGGCGGTCAAACTTATGACCTTATCCAAACATGAAAAGCTATATTCGCATCGTTCTTCCATGCTACTTGTCACACTATCCCACATCGCGGCCCCTAATAACAGTTCGTGAGAACGTATGTTTTCCTTCAAATCCCGCATTTCCCGTGAAGTAAGATCAAACGACTTTAGCCCTAATAAGGAACGCCACCGATCGATCGCGTTGGTTGATGCTTCCGCAAATGGATGTTCGTCGAGAATTTCATCGCTGTTTAGAAATGTTGTTTGGAATAATTGTTCAAACAAAGCTAAATATCCGCTTTTGGCGTCCTCTAGTTTTTGAACAACGCCGAAACCGTCTCTTTTGAACTCTTCGCCAGTCACAACAAAACTAGCGTACTTTCGTAATTCAATCGGAAGACCTTCTCCGCCATCTATAAGAAATAGCTCAACCGCAGGATTTAGCCTTAGAAAACCGATCACTTTTTCCAATTCAGCAAAACCCGCATTAAAATACAACATCAGGACGTATCGTTGACCTGATGAAATATTCAAAGCGGACAATTCCTCGACGGAAGCGTTGAGGAGCTCGTAATTATTTTGTTGTATTATTAAAACCTTGGTCGCAAAATCATCGATGAATTTGCTATTTTGTAAGCGAGGATCGAGAATGATCGTGCGAGAAGTTTGGTTCATTGAGTCGTCAAAAAGTTTTCTTCTTTAATTATTTTATTATACGCACATAACTAAAAAACTTCAAAAATTTAACCTTGAACAGGAATCTATGAATAATTATATTAGTGTGATCGGCGGCGGTCTAGCCGGCTCAGAAGCAGCTTGGCAAATCGCGGAACAGGGTTTGAATGTTGTTTTGTATGAAATGCGGCCGGCAACGGCAACCGGCGCTCACAGGTCAGCGGATCTGGCTGAATTGATCTGTTCAAATTCATTAGGATCGAACTTGCCGGATCGCGCCTCTGGGGTTTTGAAAAACGAGCTTCGAAAATTTAAGTCGCTCTTAATTCAAGTTGCTGATGAAACCGCTGTGCCAGCAGGCGCGGCTTTGGCGGTAGATCGCGATTTGTTCGCGGCCGAGGTTTCTAGAAGATTACTAAACCATCCTCGGGTAAAAGTAATCAGAGAAGAAGTTAGATCCATCCCAAGCGAGGGTTTTGTCGTACTTGCTAGCGGTCCTCTCACATCAGCAAGTTTATCTACTGACCTCGCTAATTTTTGCGGGAAGGAAAACTTATATTTTTTTGACGCTATCTCCCCTATCGTTGACGCGAGGTCTGTCAATATGGACATTGCCTACACTGCCTCCCGTTGGGACGAGGAGGGAGTGATCGAAGGCGATTATATCAATTGCCCTTTTCATAACAAGCAGGATTATCAGAATTTCTATCAGGAACTTATTAGCGCTCAGAGGATCGAGTTGAAAGAGTTTGAAGCCTCCATCGAAAAAGGTGTTGATGCAGGGCATACTCATTTTTTTGAGGGGTGCCTTCCGGTTGAGGTTATTGCGCAACGCGGCGCGAAAGCCTTGTTGTACGGTCCACTGCGTCCTGTAGGTTTAAAGGACCCGCGAGTCGAACGCCCCCCTTATGCGGTAGTTCAACTTAGAAAAGAAAACATAGCTGGGGATTTATATAATCTTGTCGGCTTCCAAACAAATCTTACTTTTTCCGAGCAAAGACGCTTATTGCGAATGATACCTGGATTGGAAAATGCCGAGATTATTCGATATGGTCAAATGCATCGAAACACCTTCATCTCTGCGCCAGATGTTCTGCTGCCTACCCTGCAAACCAAGGCGAAAGCGAATTTGTTTATGGCAGGACAGATAACTGGCGTGGAAGGGTACGCTGGAAATATTGCCACCGGACTTCTCTCCGGTATCAATGTGGGCAGACTTGCTTCAGGGCTATCCTTATTGGAGTTACCTTCTGAGACCATGTTGGGAGCGCTTTGTCATTACATCACCCACACGGATCCAAAAACGTTTCAACCTATGAAAGCGAACTTCGGCATCCTTCCTCCATTAGAATTAAATGACCAAAAAGGAAACAAACGAGATCGAGCGCAAAAATATGCACAGCGATCCGAAAAGGAAATGGATGAATTTCTTCTTAAAACGAACCTTTAGTAAAACGCTAGCCGGAACGATCATCCTGCTTTTCTCAATCGTATCTTATCTTATTGCATGCGCCTCAATATTTCCCCAAGATAGGCAATTCGATGCCGGACGGGCAATGCGTGATGTTGAAAACCAGGTTAGTTTCGGGCCTCGAATACCCGGGTCGGAAGCGCACAAAAATACGCGTGATTACATAACGAATGAACTCGAAAAGGTGGAATGGGATGTTGAAACGCAAGAATTTACCATGCTCGGTCACATTGGGTATAACCTAGTTGCCACCCGTTCAAACCAATCCCCCCCGATTCTGTTAGCCGCCCATTATGATAGCCGGATTTTCGCGGATCATGATCCAGATCCTGCAGCTCGCGCCTTAGGAGTACCTGGTGCAAACGATGGCGCTTCCGGAGTTGCAGTTCTTCTCGAAATCGGACGAACTCTTCCAAAGGCAAATAACTCTGTCGGTCTACTATTTTTTGATCTAGAAGATAATGGAAGAATCGAAACTTGGGATTGGATTTTGGGTTCAAAGGCATTTGTTGATAAAATAAAATATGAGCCAAAGGCAGTAGTAGTGGTAGATATGGTTGGGAAGGTTCACCCCACCTTTACTTTTGAGGAAAATTCGGATGATACACTAAATCAACAGATCTGGAATATTGCGGAATCCATTGGGTATGGCAGCGAATTCATTCAAGAACCAGGGCTAACCATTCTTGATGACCATCTTCCTTTCCTTCTGAAAAATATTCCCGCGGTGGACATAATCGACTTAGATTATGCGTACTGGCACACATCCAAAGATACCATCGACAAGGTATCTCCAAAAAGTCTTGAAGCAGTTGGAGTTACTTTGTTGAAGTGGATCGAAACATATGGCACTTGCATAGAAAAAGAAAACTGTAACTAATATGGCTAAAAAAACTCTAGAAAAAACACGAAACCCAGCGGAAAAAGCCTTCCTTGTAGGCGTGGAACTGTCTGGCGAAAAAGGTAACCTCCCTCTCGAGGAATCACTCATCGAACTTGCTTTGCTTGCTGACACAGCCGGTCTCGAAGTAGTTGGTACGATGACACAAAAACTAAACTCGATCAATCCACAAACCTACTTAGGCAGCGGAAAAGTTGAAGAATTAAAGCTCTTATGCGCCGAAACAGACGCTTCGGTGGTCATTTTTGACAACGAGCTTAGCCCTCGGCACCAAAGAGAGTTGGAAGAAATTCTTTCCCCCACGGTTCGGGTGTTAGATCGTACCGCCGTAATTTTGGATATATTTGCCCAGCACGCCAATACTGCCGAGGGTATTTTACAGGTTGAACTTGCTCAGTATGAATATTATTTACCCCGCCTCACCCGTCAATGGACTCACTTGGCAAGGCAAGGCGGAGGTGGTGGCGGACGTTCTGGTGGCGTTGGCGGCGTTGGTTTGCGCGGTCCTGGCGAAACTCAGCTTGAAGTGGACAGGCGACAAATTCGTACCAAAATTGCCCATTTAAAGCTGGAATTAGAACGTGTCAGCGAGCACAGACAACGATATCGGGCCCAGCGAAAACGCTCAAAAATTCCAACAATATCATTGGTTGGTTACACCAATGCTGGCAAGTCGACTCTACTGAACAAGCTCACAAATTCCAGCGTTTATGTTGCGAACCAATTATTCGCGACGCTAGACCCTACTACCCGACGAGTTGTTCTTCCTGGCGGTAATATTGGGCTATTTACCGATACAGTAGGATTCATTCAAAAATTACCTACCACTCTTATCGAAGCGTTTCACGCAACCCTGGAAGAAATTACTGAATCTGAATTGTTGCTTCACGTAGTCGATTGCTCTCACCCTAACGCTCTGGAGCAATACGAATCGGTGAACGGGACGCTTAAGAAAATAGGCGCTGTTGAAATTCCTGTACTAACCGTTCTAAATAAAATCGATAAAATGCCGAATGGGGCAAACTTCACTTACCCTGCTTTTGAAAACGCAATAAAACTTTCAGCCATCACAGGTGAAGGGATAAGCGACCTGATTGTTAGGGTAAAAGCTGAACTTTACGAGAACTTTGTCAAGGTAAAGGTCTTCCTGCCGTACCAGGAAGGGAACTTGATCTCGATTTTCCATGAGGCCGGACAAATTGAAGAAATTACCCATGTTCAAGGCGGGGTGAAAATTAAGGGTAAGATTCCTGGCCGTTTGTATACCCGCTTTTCACCGTTTATCGAAAAGAAAAAACCGATTTTGGAGGTTGATGCTCTTGTGGAATAAATTATCACCAGGAATAGATAAGGCGTCGAATTATTTTTCGGACCGAAAAGGGCTATTACCTTTGGTTGGCTTATTGTTGGTCATTCTCAATCAAGTCATGGTAATTTTCTTTCCGGAACTAACAGTCTCCGTTATTAATTTGTTTTTACACCTAGGTTTAGTAATAACCATCCTAGGTTTTTTAATTGCAGCCATTCTTTAATTTCATTCAGGAGTAAATACTATGACGAACGATATCATTCCTCACTGGAGTGTAGATACAATTTTTCCTTCCCTAAATTCAAAAGAATATGACCAAGCAATCGATAAGTTAAAAGGGTTGATCAATGGTTGCAAAACCAACATAGAAGAACTTCAAAAAGCTGCAAGTTCCAATAACAGCGAGATTCCCGTTAAATGTTCCACCGTTCTAAAGGGTTTGAATGAGATCTTTGAGTTCGGTGGAATGATTAGAGCGTTCTTACACTCCTACATCACTACAGATTCAAGAAATGAACTCGCTATCAAGAAAAACTCTGAGTTCGAACGCTTGTTCCTCGATGTGCAAAACCTGCATCTAAATTTTCAGATCTGGGTTGGCCAACAAAGTGATCAGACCATAGATCAGCTCATTAAAACAGATAAATATTGCGCTGAGCACGAATTTGCCCTGCGTAACCTAAAAACTCAATCAGAATTTTTGATGAGTTCTGAACTCGAAGAACTTGGTAACGAACTATCCCTATCTGGAACATCGGCTTGGAACAAGTTACAAGGCTCGATCACTTCGCAGCTTTCCGTAGATTTTGAATTGGATGGAAAAACAGAAAAACTGCCGATGCCGGCATTGATCAATTTAAGAACACATCCTTCAGAAGACGTAAGAAAAAGAGCTTATGATGTTGAGATGAATGCTTGGCAAACCGTTGAGGTTCCCCTCGCCGCCGCGTTGAACGGCATTAAAGGCGCTACCTTGACGATCGAGAAGAGGCGCGGCCGTGAAGATTGCCTGCATTCGGCGATCGATTCGGCCCGCATTGAACGAAAGACACTCGATGTCATGGTTGCCTCTATGAAGGACTCGCTGCCTCAATTTCACTCCTATTTTGAGCAAAAAGCCAAACGGATCGGAAAAAATCAGCTCGATTGGTGGGATCTCTTTGCTCCTGATTCCTCAGCGGCGAAAACCTATACCTGGACTGAAACAAAAGACTTTATTTTGACCCACTTTCATTCCTTCTCGCCGGACCTTTCCGCATTCGCTAAGCGCGCCTTCGACGAAAAGTGGATTGACGCGGAACAACGCGATGGCAAGCAAGGCGGCGCTTTTTGTATGGGTGTTCCCCTAAAGAAAGAAAGCCGTATTTTATGCAATTTTGATGGCACGCTTGAGCAGATCGGAACTATTGCTCATGAGTTAGGTCATGCTTTCCACAATGAATGTGCCTACAAAGCGAATAAGACTGAATTCCAACAAGACACACCAATGACTCTGGCTGAAACTGCCTCAATTATGTGCGAAACGATCGTTACCGAGGCTTTACTACGCGAAACCAAGGAGAAAGATGATATCTTATTGATCCTCGGAAATAGCCTGATCGGTTCAGGGCAGGTGATCGTCGATATTTATTCAAGATTCCTATTTGAAAAAGAATTGTTTGAACAACGCGAGAAATTTGAACTGAGCCCAGCTGAGATCAGCGATATTATGGAGCGCGCCCAAAAAGAAGCTTATGGTCAATCGGTCAATAACGCGCACCTAAATAAATATGCCTGGACTTGGAAACCTCACTATTATTCCAGTTCCTCTTTCTACAACTTCCCCTATTCATTTGGATTGCTTTTTGCCAAAGGTTTGTATTCCATTTATCAAGATCGTGGAACAGCCTTTATCAAAGACTACACGAATTTGCTCTCTTCAACAGGAGAATCTTCCGCTGAAACTCTCGCCAAGCGGTTCAACATTGATATTCAGGACCGTACCTTTTGGGATGGCAGTTTATCGATCATCCATAAAGAGATAGACCAATATAAAAGTTTATAAAAAAAATGGGGAATCCTATCAGGTTCCCCATTTTTTATCAATTGTTCTTTGCGCCTTGATCTACCCATTGTAGGAACAAATTTATCTGTTCCTCGCTTAATTTCGTACCCTTTTTCGGCATTTTCCCTGAAAGGATGGATTTTACCAACGTACTTCCCGCTGAATCTCCTGGAAGGATAACCGCCCCATTTTGAGAGCCCTTCATCATGGATTCATACGTTCGGAGATCCAGGTTCCGGGAGACCCTCTCGGTACCATGGCATTCTGTGCAGGAACCAAATAAAATTGGCATGATGTCTTTCGAATAGCTAACTTCGGTTGCGCCGGCAGCGGGTTCAACTGTCGCGGGCGAACTTTCAGTCACGATTTCAGCGGTAGCGCTTTGTTCTACAACCGCCTGTGTCGTCGCGGGAGTATTTGCCGAACAAGCTGACGCTATGAAAATTATTAGAGTGAGTAATAATAGGTTTTTTTTCATTCGTTTTTTCCTTTTCGTTAATTATTTTGTTTAATTGTATCTAGATCTTGCATATTCCCGAATGGCAATACGATCGCATCCGAGTCAATTCGCTTGATCAACCCAGAAAGAACGGATCCATTCCCAATTTCGAAATACCGATCCAATTTTTGTAGCTTGAACCATTCTATCGTCTCCGTCCATCGAACACGGGACTGCATCTGCAGTTTTAGGTCTGTCTTTACCATATCAGAAGTTGTTAACAATTTAGCGCTGACGTTTCCTACCAGCGGAATAGTTGGGGCTGAGAAATTTAATGCGTCGATCGCGTCATTCCATTCCTCTTGGATTGAATTCATCAAAGAGGAATGGGCGGCTATACTCACCGCCAATGGCAAAGCTCTTTTAGCGCCGGCTGCTTTCGCGTTTTGGCAAGCAAGCTCAACGGCTTCTTTGTGGCCAGAAATAACTACTTGGCCAGGGCAGTTATCGTTCGCAACCTGCACCTGATGCGTGAATGAAGATGACTCCGAGCATACTTTTTCAAGAGTCGGAATATCTAATCCGAGAATCGCAGCCATTCCACCAGGGTTGATCTCGCCGGCTTTTTTCATCAATTGCCCGCGAATAAACACCAAGGCCAAACCGTCTTCAAAACTCAACGCTCCTGAAGCCACGCATGCGGTGAGCTGGCCAAGTGAATGACCAGCCATATAAATCGGTTTAGACCGAGGAAATTGGTCCTGGAAAACCGAATAAGAGGCTATTGAATGGGTAAAAAGCGCTGGCTGGGTATTTGCGGTATTACTTAGTTCTTCTGAGTTGCCTTCGAACATAAGCGTTGAAAGGCTAAACCCCGCTCGCTGATCCATTTCGCCAAATATTTTTTCGACCTTATCAAAATTTTCGAAGAATTGTTTTCCCATCCCCACCGATTGGGAACCTTGACCAGGGAAAACAAAAACTAATTTATCATCAACGATTGTCATACTAACCTCACTAAAACAGGATTAAAAAAGAAACGCGCCGGGTTTTGTCCGGCGCGTTTCTTTCAGTCGTTTTAAGCCTTTTTATCTTTTTCTACAGCAACGACTTCACGGCCTTTATAGTGACCGCAGTTCGGACATACTACATGTGGCAATCTCATCGAGCCGCAATTAGGGCAAGTGGTGAGGTTGATTTCTTTGATGGCATCATGTGCACGCCTACGATCGCGACGGCCTTTTGAATGTTTTCTTTTTGGTTGTGGTGGCATTACATACTCCTCAATTGGTAAACAATTCTATAATAGTCTATTTTTCAAGCTAAACGATTATAGCTGTTCTTTTTTGATTCGTCAATGAATTCTAATTATCCAAGGTTTTTAGAAACAAAATCCCAGTTGACTACGTTCCACCACTGCTTTACATATTCAGCTCGAAGGTTTTGATACTTCAAGTAGTAGGCATGTTCCCAAACATCAATGCATAATAATGGAGAGAAACCATCTGAAAGAGGATTGTCTTGGTTGGCACTTGAAACAACAGAGAGCTTTCCGGATTTATCCGCGACAAGCCATGCCCAACCTGAACCGAAACGTCCCATAGCGGCTTTTTCAAATTCGGCTTTAAAGTTATCCAGTGAACCAAAATCGCTATTGATCTTAGCGGCGAGTTTTTCGCTGGGCTGGGTAGAATTAGCTGGCGCCATCGCATTCCAAAAGAAATCGTGGTTAAGAGTTCCGCCGCCATGATTGCGAACTGCGGTTCTGACACCTTCCGGTACCTCATTGATCTTAACCATCAAATCGACTAAGCTCCAGCTTGAAATTTCGGGCGCTTTTTCGATGGCAGCATTTAAATTGTTCACATAAGCTAAGTGATGCTTATCGTGATGAATGGTCATAGTTTTTTCGTCGATGTATGGTTCTAAAGCATCGTATGCGTAGGGTAATGGTGATAATTCGAATGACATTTTGTATTTTCTCCTGAACCTTATTTCTAATTGTTATATAATCTACTTTTCGATATTATAACATCTTGATTTGTTTGATTAAGATAATTTATATCATAAATATATTAATAAATTATATGAAAA
>CAZSLN010000002.1:63320-113399 GCA_964607645.1 uncultured Anaerolinea sp. | reverse complement strand
ATTATTGGTCGAGGCAGGCACCTGTGTAGGGAAATCTTTTGCTTACCTGCTTCCGTCCGCCCTGTTCGCCATCAAGAACAGTACCCGCGTGGTGATCTCAACCAACACCATCAACCTGCAAGATCAGCTGATCAATAAGGATATCCCTGCCATTCGAGAAATTTTGGGTTTGGATGTACAGGCAACCATTCTCAAAGGGCGTGGCAATTACATTTGTCCTCGACGATTCAGCGCATTGCGGCAAAATGGCCCCAACAACGCGGATGAAATGCGCGTGTTGGGAAAGGTATTAGTTTGGAGCATGAACGGTACCAACGGCGACCGCAATGACCTGACCCTCAACCGTCCTGGCGAAAGAGATGCTTGGTCCCGGATCTCGGCAGATGATGAGCAATGCTCCTCAGAAACGTGCGCCGGAAAAATGGGTGGAACTTGCCCTTTTTACAAAGCCAAACAGGCATCGCAAAATGCCCATATCATCATCGTCAACCACGCTCTCTTACTGGCCGATCTCTCCAGCAAAGGTATGGTCCTGCCCCCGTATGATCACCTGATCATTGATGAAGGCCATCACCTCGAATCGGCAGCCACCAACGCTATGTCTTTCCGTTTTACCCAGTTCGATCTTGATCGGCTCTTGAAGGAGATCGGGGATACCAGTGGTGGTAACCTGGGCTATATGCTTAGCGTAACTCGCAACTATGTTCGGCCTTCCGACCATGTGAACCTTGGCAATCTAACCCATAAAGTAGCTGAGCAAAGCTTTCACCTCGAAAACTACAACCGTACCTTCTTCCAAGCAATGGGCGAGTATATACGCTTGCTACAAGAGGGCCGAGCAAACCCGGTGTATAGCTTTCAGGCACGCATCACAGCTGGCAGCAGAGCCAACCCAGGTTGGGATACAGTTGAAATAGCCTGGGGCAGTTGTGAAGAAGCGTTGGATTTGATCCACAAAAACCTAACCGAAGTGTACAAAGCTCTAGTGGAACTTTATACTAATGGCTATGATGTGGTGGAAGATTCGATCGGTTCGTTGCTGCATAACTTGAATTTGTTGAAAGACATCAACACCAATGTATCGGGTATGATTCACGCGCCGACGGAAGAAACAATCTACTGGGTTGAGAGCATGCCAAGTAATCAGAGGCTTATCCTCAACACCGCGCCATTGCGGATCGGGCCATCGTTAAAAAAAGGAATTTGGGATACCAAGTACAGCGTAATTCTTACTTCGGCAACCCTTACAACCAACGGTGAATTTGATTACATCAAAAGTACTCTTAATGCCGATGACGCAGAAGTGCTAACCCTTGGCTCGCCCTTCGATTACGAAAACTCAGCGCTCTTATACATCCCCAACGATGTGCCTGAACCCAACGCCCCGGGCTATGAAAACGCAGTCAACCGAGCTATCAACGATACCGCCATCGCAACAGGTGGACGAATGCTGGTATTGTTCACCAATTTTGCCCAACTCAAACGCTGCGGACAAGCCATCAATCACTCCCTCTCACGCCAGGATATTAGTGTATTCGAGCAGGGGGATGGCGCTAGCCCGGCCACGTTGTTGGAATCGTTCAAAAGTACCGAAAAAGCTGTTCTGCTAGGAACCCGTTCTTTTTGGGAGGGGGTGGATGTACCGGGTGACCTTCTTTCAGTAGTGGTTATCACGCGCTTGCCATTCGAAGTCCCCTCTGATCCGATCGTGGCGGCGCGATCTGAGACCTTTGACAATCCGTTTAACGATTATCAGGTGCCAGAGGCTATTCTCAAATTCAGACAAGGCTTTGGTAGGCTCATTCGCAGCAGCAGTGATAGGGGTATTGTGGCGGTTCTTGATCGACGGGTCCTTACCAAAAACTATGGAGCGTTGTTCATCAACAGCTTGCCAAAATGCACTTTGCGCAAGGATAGTGTAAGTCGTCTTCCTGAAACGGCGAAAAGCTGGCTGAATGAGTAATTACTTCCAAAAACACATATTTTTGCCGCAAGATCATGGTAGTTGGGTATTTGTGTTCAGCCCCATTTTTGCCGGCTTATTCCTTAGCGGTCGATTGGCTTTTGATCAATTTGGCATCATATTAGCGGCCATAAGCTTCTTTTTGGTGCGCCAACCGTTGACTGTACTTGTTAAAGTGCAATCAGGAAGGCGAGATAACAAAGATCTAGCTCCCGCCATTGTTTGGTCCGTGATTTATGGAATATTTTTTTTGTGTTCGCTTGGCTTGCTCATTTATTTTCAGCAGACCTATATGATCCTGGTCATGGCATTGCCAGCAGTAGGGATGTTAGCCTGGCAATTTGTTTTGGTAGTAAGGCGTAATGAAAGAAAACAGAAACTATTTGAGGTGCTAAGCACTGGTCTTCTGGCATTCATCGCTGCGGCGATCTTATGGGTCGGAAAATCACCATTTGACAAAGAGGGTTTGTTGTTATGGCTTTTTCTCTTCCTGCAAAGCGCAGCCAGCATCTTTTATGCCTATACCCGCCTAGAGCAACGCGTTTGGAAGGGGAGTAAACCGATCAAAGAAAGGGTTGCGGTCAGCGCATCAACCCTTTTCTTTACGGTTGTCAATCTCATGTTCTGTGTCGCGCTCGGCCTTTTCGGTTGGGTTCGCCCCTATTTATGGTTTGCCTTTAGCATTCAATTCCTTGAAACAATTTATAGTTTATTCAAGCCTGCCACCAGCTACAAACCAACTCAAATCGGCCTGCGTCAAACTGGAGTGAGCGTTTTGTTTTTGGTATTATTAATTATTTTCTGGTAGTTACAAAGTGATTAATTGTATATTGACATTATGATGGAATGAGTCTAATGTTATAGAAAGAATCAAATTATTTTATTGGAGGTTTTATGAAGAAACAATTGTTTGTAGTATTTGTTGTAATCGCGTTATTGGTCGCAACTCTCCCGGTCTCAGTTTTTGCCAGCACTCCCGCTGTACTGAAAGTTGATGTTCGTAACACTACCGGTGGAGCAATTAATCTCGACATTGTTGACGCTGCTGGTAACCATATCTATAAGTCCTTTGATGCAGGTGTGTTTGAATTTGAAATGCTTGAAGGAATTTATACTTATTATGTTACTACCCCATGCGGTAATTATGCTGGGGATTGGAACCTGAACATCAACAAGACCTTATTTGTTTCCTGCAAATCTGGTGAACCAACTGTTACCTTGGATGAGTGCGTACGCGGCGCTTTCCTTTCAGGTGGCTTTGTTCCTGCCTCAAATCTACGTCGCTCCCGTGGCGCAAGCGGTGAAATTGGCGTAACTGCCCGACCCTACTACATTGGGTGCTATTATGGCTTGACCCCTGAAGACTATTCCAAGGGCTTCCCAAGAATCCAATAGGTTTTCGAAAATATGGAACAAAAAATTGCTGCCGAAATTTCGGCAGCAATTTTCTTTTATGTCACCTGAACGAACCATTAATCTACCGTTAAATAATCTCTTACTTCATCCATTAACGTGGAACTGATGCCCGGAACGATCGACAGATCATCTACTGTGGTGAAATCGCCATTGATGTCGCGGAACTCGATGATGCGTAGGGCGAGGGTGGGGCCAATTCCGGGAAGCGATTCTAGATCTTGCTGGGTGGCTGTGTTAAGGTTAATCGGTACAAAATCTGGGCTTAGCAAACTGGTAGTAAGGCCATTATCCCCTATGGTTAGCATAGGGGTAGGAACAGCTCCATCATCACTACTGATCTTTATTTGTTCACCATCCACTAAAATATCGGCAAGGTTCAATCTTTCATAATTAGCACCTTCCAAGAAGCCGCCAGCTACTTTGACTAGGTCAACAACCCTGCTGCCAGGCAGCAGGCGGTAAACACCCGGCTCCTTTACATCACCGCTGATGTATACCACCAGAGGGACTGGGGTTTCAGTTGGCAATATTGTAATCTGGTTGGAGATTGGCTGTTTGATAAAGAAAACACCAATACCCGCCAGTATCAGCCCAATCAACACGCCTATTGCGAGCATTACCGCGTTTTTCATTGCAAGATCTCCTCAAAGATCTTTTTGGCTAATTGGGCATCGGCTTTGCCGCCCATATTTTTCATCAACTGACCAACAAAGAAACCGATTAATCCTACTTTCCCGCTTTTGTAGGCGGCTACTTCTTTCGGGCTTTCATCCAATACGGTTTGTGCCATCTGACGAATCGCACCATCATCGGCGATCATACCTAGACCTTCACTTTCCACGATCTTACGGGGGCTAGTTCCATTTGCCTGAACTTTTATCAGCAGATCTTTTCCGGTGTTGGCATTGATCTGCCCGGAATCTACCATTTCAATGATCTCAACCAGATAGGCGGGAGATAATTTCATCGCGGATGGTTCGCTACCACTTTCTTTGATCATTCTAAGTACATCGTTGGTAAGCCAATTGCTAACACGTTTGATATCCCCTTTGTAAACGCCGGCTGCTGATAGAAAATATTCGCTTAGCTGGCGTTCTGAAGTGAGAATTTCAGCGTCATATTCGGATAAGCCATAGGTTTGGATGAATCGTTCGCGCCGTTGAAGCGGCAGTTCGGGAAAATCAGCTAAGATCTGTTGCAGCCATTCCTTGGTTATATATAAGGGTAACAAGTCCGGTTCCCGAAAATAACGGTAATCCGCTTCGGTCTCTTTAGAGCGCATCTTTTTCAGGCTTTTGTTTTCGTCGTCCCACTCCAAGGTCCAGCTTTCGATGCGGTTCCCCTTTTCTACTTCCTCGATCTGTCTAACGATCTCTGTTTCGATGGCGGAACGAACCGCTTCGATAGAGTTAACATTTTTGATCTCGGTCTTTGTGTTGAGGTGAGTTTCACCTTTTTTGCGAATAGAGACGTTGGCGTCGCAACGCAGTTGACCTTTTTCCATGTCCGCGTCACTTACGCCCACCCAGCGCAACAACTGTCGTAGCCGGGTGAGGTAGTTGGCGGCATCGTCTGAGCTGTGAATATCAGGACCGGTTACCATTTCGATCAAGGGGACACCGCAGCGATTGAAATCGATCTGGCGAGCACCGTTCTCATTCTTGGTTTTACCAGCATCTTCTTCTAGATGCATTTTGGCGATGGTCACTCGGCAAGGCAAGCCGCCGGTGGAGGGAAAATCGAGGTAGCCGCCTAGCCCGAGGGGTTTATCGAACTGGGTGATCTGATACCCTTTCGGAAGGTCGGGATAAAAGTAATTCTTGCGATCGAAGATTGAAATAGGTTGGATGGCGGAGTTCATGGCGTAGGCCAATAAAACGCCTCGCACTACCGCTTCCTGATTGAGCACCGGTAGCACGCCGGGCAGGCCGGAGCACACTGGGCAAACATTCTGGTTCTGGTTGTCGTTCCAGGAATCGGCTTTGCATGAGCAGAATATTTTGGTTTTTGTTTTCAGTTGGATGTGGGTTTCTAACCCGATCACGGCTTCATACTGTTCCATAATGACTCGCTTCTACTCAGTTCAAATTCGGTTTAAGGGTTCGCCAAGCTTCGTTGGCGGTTATTTGCTCATAAGTATGGCCAGCCCGCAAAAGAAGGTCTTCGCGGTAATCCGGAGCGTAAAACTGGATGGCGATAGGCATATTGCTTTCGTCAAAGCCAGCTGGTAAAGAGATGCCAGGAATACCGGCATGGTTGCCAGAGACCAAAAATTGATCGGCGTACTGCATTAGTACCGAATCGCCAAAGATCCCACCAATATTGAAAGCTGACGAGGGTGTGCAAGGGGTTAGCAGCATATCCACCTTCTCGTAGGCTTCATCAAAATCGCGGCGGATGAGAGTGCGGATCTTTAGGGCGCGGGCGTAATACTGTTCGCTATATTGGGCTGCGCTTACGTACATGCCCATGAGAATGCGCAGCTTGGGTTGTTGGCCAAAACCCTCGCCGCGGCTGCGGCGATACAATTCGGTGAGTCCGTTGTAATGGGTCGCGGAGCGGTGACCGTACTTCACGCCGTCAAAGCGGTGCAAATTGCTGGCTGCCTCAACGCGGGATATCACAAAATAAGCTGGAATGCCATAGCGCGTATGGGGCATAGCTACGTCTTCTAAGATCTCGGCTCCGTTTGCGGCGAACAATTCCGCGGTGTGGTAGACCTCGTTTTTGATTCGTTCGGGAAGTTCGTGTTCAACCAAACCACCGGTTGAGGGGTCGTAGATGGTGATCTTGAAATAATCGGGTGAAAGGCCGATCCTTAGGCCTTTCACATCCTTGTTCAACTCATTGAGGTAATTAGGCACCGGTACAGCAGCGCAGGTGGAATCATGCGGGTCAGAGCCGGCCATAGCTTGTAGGGCGAGAGCGGCATCACGGGTAGTGCGGGTGAGCGGGCCGGGGCAATCGAGCGAGGAGCCAAAGGCGATCAGCCCATAGCGCGAAACTCGTCCGTAGGTGGGTTTGAGGCCTACGGTACCGCAATAACTGGCTGGCAGGCGAATTGACCCGGAGGTATCGGTGCCGAGCGAGATAGGGCTTTCGTAGGATGCCACCGCGCTTGCTGAACCACCTGAGGAACCGCCGGGTACTTTGGCTGTGTTCCACGGGTTGCGCGGGTGAGGTTTAAAGGCGGAGGATTCGTTGCTGGAACCGAAGGTAAATTCATCGAGGTTCACTTTGCCAAGAACCAGAGCGCCTTGGTCCACCCAGCGTTGCACAGGGGTAGCAGTGTAGGGAGCTTTGAAGTTGGAAATAATCTTGGAAGCCGCGGTGGAGAAGGTGCCTTCGATGCAGAAGATATCCTTGATGGTTACCGGTACACCGGCGAGCAGGCCGGTAGGTTGGTTGTTGGCGATAGCTTTGTCTACCGCTTCTGCTTGGCTGCGGGCAAGGTCGTAAGTCTTCGATATAAAGGAGTGAACCTTACCAGTTTCGGTGGCGTTATCGCCATCCAACCGGCCGCTAACGCCATCCACTTTTTCGATCTGGGCGATGTGCGCGTCTAAAACTTCCACGGCGGATACTTCCTTATTCTTTACTTTTTGCGCAAGCTCGAACGCTGAGGTTTCTACGAGGGACATGCTTTGGCTCCCTAAAGTTTCGTGTGTGGAATTTCAGGTACGATGATGAAGTCATCATCAAATTGTGGGGCAATGGATGCCAGATCAAGCTTTTTTTTGCTGGTCTCTTCAACATCCGCCCGAATGGGGGCAGAGTTTGCCGACGTATATTCAATACCGTGGGCACTAGTGGGTACGTCTTGTCCGATCGGAATGCTATCCATTTCATGGACCACTTGAAGTTGTTGGTTAAGCTGTTTCCGAAGGTATTGAGCTTCTTCATCAGTCAATTCCAGCGCGGCTAATTCCACCAAATGCTGGAACAATTTCTCATCGATCTCTTCGTTCATAAATATTGACCTCGGTTTGTGCGTTATTAGCAAACGTTATGTTTGGATAATTCTATTCTATTATAAGATTATAGTGTACAAAAAACCGACCCTTTATCGCCAATGGAGGAATAGATGGATTATGCTTTTCAACCGATGACAGATGTACATGCCATGATCCGGCAAGAGGCAAAGAATTTTGCTGAAAAAGAGATCTCTCCCAAAGCTGCCCAATTTGATAAAAATGAAGAATTTCCGGCTGAGAATATTCGGAAAATGGGGCTATTGGGGTTCATGGGAATGGAGATCGCTGAAGAGTATGGCGGGGCAGGGTTAGATACTCTCAGCTACGTACTTGCTGTGGAGGAGATTTCGAAGGCTGATGCCAGTCATGGCGTTATTATGTCGGTGAACAATTCGCTCTACTGTTACTGCCTCGATCGGTTTGGGACAGAAGAACAAAAACGAAAATTTCTTACCCCGGTTGCCTCGGGCAAAGCCATAGGTGCTTATGCCCTAACCGAGCCAATGAGTGGTTCGGATGCTTCAACCATGACGAGCCGAGCTAAATTGGCTGACGAGACCTACCAATTGACCGGCCGAAAATCATGGGTGACCAATGGTCCGGTGGCGGATTATGTGCTTGTATTTATGATGACCGATCCGGACAAAAAGCAGAAGGGTATCAGCGCTTTTCTGGTCGATACCCATTCATCCGCGCCAGGGTTTTCCCGCGGAAAGAAGGAAGAAAAGATGGGCATTCGAGCCAGCTCTACTTGCGAGCTAGTTTTCGAGGATTTTTCAGTGGCGGCAGCAAATCGCATTGGGGCCGAGGGCGATGGGTTTAAGATCGCGATGACCGTTTTGGATACTGGCCGCATTGGCATTGCTGCCCAAGCGCTCGGAATAGCTCAGGCAGCCTACCAAGCTGCTCGCCAATATGCCCAAGATCGCAAAGCGTTTGGGCAGCCTATTGGCGCTTTTCAAGGTACAGGCTTTAAGATCTCTGATATGAAAACGAGGATCGAAGCCGCCCGTTTATTGCTGTATAATGCAGCATGGGCAAAAGAAGCATCCAAAAAGAACGGTGCCCGCTATTCACTTGAAGCATCTATGGCAAAATTATTTGCCTCAGAGACCGCCATGTTTTGCGCACATCACGCTTTACAGATCCACGGTGGAATGGGCTATTCGAAAGACCTGCCGATCGAGCGTTACTTCCGCGATGCCAAGATCACTGAGATCTACGAAGGAACAAGCGAGATACAAAGGTTGGTGATCGCCCGCTCTGAATTAGATCTTTGATCTTGAGGTTTGGAGTAAGGTTTGAGTTTCTTTAAAAAATTTCATTGGTTCGAGCTGATTGTTCTTGTTTCAATTCTTGGGTTTACCTTATATGCCGCCTTAAGCGCAGAGCATAATTTTCCTAGCCGCTGGTTTACCCGAGACGACGCCTACTATTATTTTAAAGTAGCCAAAAACATCAGCGAGGGTCATGGTTCCACTTTTGATGGCATCAACCTCACCAATGGGTATCACCCTTTGTGGATGTTGGTATGTATCCCCATTTTTGCGTTAGCGCGCTTTGATTTGATTCTTCCATTACGCGTATTAATGATGGTGATGGCCTTTATTAGTATTGCCACCACCATTATTTTGTTTCGAATGCTTCGAAAAAGTTTTTCGGAACTGATCGCTATAGTAATTTCTAGCTTTTGGGCTTTTAGCATCAATGTTCATTCCATCATCACCCAGCAGGGGATGGAGACCGGTATTGTGGCTTTATCTTTGGTGATGCTACTAAGCTATATCCAAAAGATGGAGCAGGACAACTCCTTCATTGATGGAAAAGCAGGCTTCAAGCAAGCCGCTGCCTTTAGCGCGCTGAGTTTGTTCGTTCTGCTTAGTCGGCTGGATGGAATTTTTATCGTTCTATTTGCAGGTGTTTATGTGGTGTTACGGAAGAACCATGCCTTTAGAACCTTCCTGTTTATCGATGTTCTCTTGACGTATGTGGTAGTGGTGTTGGCATATGTATCACGGTCTGATCTGCCGTTTTACTTGGCGGTTTATGATAGCAGCGCCCTCGCGTTTACTGTAACGGTGGTAGCATTTCAAACGGTGGCGGCCTTTTACCTTGGACTGTACGACCCAACTCGCTGGAACAACCCCGCAACCATCCTCTTTCGTTCGTTCATCGCTGCGAGTATTAGCGCTGGCCTTGCCTCTCTCGGAAAGGTAGCTCTTTCGTTGTTGCTTCCTGAATATGTTCTTCCTCGGGCAATCCCCTTCCTTTACATAGTTGCCGTTCCAATCATTGGCACTTTCTTACGCTACACCTCTACATTGCTCGCTCTCGAACCAATCCCGTCTTCTGCTCCGATTTCCATATTTCAAGTGATTGCTCAACAATCCTCTCAATTGAAAAATAATCTAAGGGAATGGATCGAAGACGCGATGAAATTCGGCTGGATTTCGGCTGCCGGATTGGTTTTATATATGGGTGTTAACCGTTATTTGTTTGGAACATTTATGCCAGTTAGCGGGCAGATCAAACGTTGGTGGGGGGCGGCTCAGAATAACGTTTATGGCGGGCCAGCCCAAAATATCGCCAATATGTTCGGAGTCGATCCCCTAAATCCAGACGGCTGGTTCTACATCTCCTTGCCATTGTATAAAACTGCTCGCAGCTTAGGTAAATGGTTTCGCCTTGAGGTTCCATTCATCAACCTATACTGGGTACTCTTTACCATCGTGATCGTAGGCGCAGTGCTCCTGTTCCTTCTTAGCCGTCGTGAAACTGGTGCGCGAATGCGCTCGAGTGGTTTGTTCCTACTTTTTATTAGTTCGTTTTTCCATGTTTTCTTTTATGGGGCAACAGCCTACTCCGCCAAACATGAATGGTATTGGGTTCCTCAAATGCTTACAGTTGTTCTTTTTATTGGGTTGTTGTTACAAATTGTTTACGATCAAATAAAAAAGATAGGATGGCTTAAAACAATTGCTTCTGGTCTCGCCGCCTATTATTGCGTCAGTATGCTCTATGCATTCTCGTATGAGATGATCACCCGTATGCCTCAAATTGATACCCATGTAGGTGAACCTTTTGTGGATATGCTGCCGATTATCGAACAACATACTGAACCTGGCGCGCTGATCGGTATGACCGGCGGCGGCAATATTGGTTATTACGTTCAAGATCGAACGATCATGAATATGGACGGACTGATCAATTCCAACGAGTATTTCCAATTGCTTCAGGAGAACCGAGGCGGTGAGTTTTACCGCAAGGTTGGGCTGGATTACATCTTCGCTAGCAAGTTCATTATTACTAACTCAAGCCCCTATCGCTACCAACTTACCGCCGATGAATTGATCAGCATCCCTGAAGCGGAAAAATATGGGCATAAAGAAATAATGCACTACCATCCGTCAGAGTGACCTACAAAGCGCCTTCAGGATGAAGAAAATTGAAAAGGTCCTCGTAACCTTACCCTTTGTTCTTGTGTTATTTCTTTCAACCGGTTTTGCGTTTAAGGCTTACAGCGCTTTTGTTCTTTGGGATGAAATCGAAGTGACCGGAATAAGCGTGTCAGCGCTTTTTTATTCAAACCTTACTTGGTTTTTGTTTGGAACCGCTGGTTTAGTTCTTTGGTTTTTACGACGTGACCTTTTTGTGCCTTATGTGTCGGGACTTCTCGTACTCATACTTCTTATCCATGAGATAGAATCCATTTATCTCCCAGGTGAGAAATCCGATATCGTTAACAAGCTGTTCGTGTACGGTTCGAACTTATTCTTTTTATTCATTTTGAACTATAGCAACATCAAACAAGCAATTATCAGGAGCAAGCATGGAGCCTCGAGCTGAAATAAAGAAATTACGCGCCAAGAAATTAGAAGCGATGCAAGGGGGTGGCGAAGAACGAATTGCCGCTCATCACAAAAAAGGGAAATTGACTGCTCGCGAGAGGATCGACCTGTTATTGGATAAAAACTCCTTCCGCGAAATCGACGCTTTTGTTATCCACCGCACATACGATTTCGACCTATACAAGCAGCATTATGCCGGCGATAGCGTTGTAACGGGGTGGGGAACCATCGATGGTAGGTTGGTGTACGTGTACAGCCAGGATTTCACCGTGTTTGGCGGCAGCTTAGGCGAAGTTCACGCAGCAAAGATCGTAAAAGTAATGGAAATGGCGATGAAAAATGGCGCACCCGTCATTGGCATTAACGATAGCGGTGGTGCTCGTATTCAGGAAGGTGTTGTATCCTTGGCGGGCTATTCCGAGATATTCTTGCGTAACACGCTTGCTAGTGGTGTTGTGCCGCAGATCTCCGCTATTATGGGACCATGCGCTGGTGGAGCTGTGTATTCTCCGGCCCTCACTGATTTCATCTTTATGGTGAAAAATTCTAGTTATATGTTTGTTACTGGTCCCGATGTTGTCAAATCGGTTACCCACGAAGATGTTTCCTTCGAAGATTTGGGCGGCGCAAGCGTGCATGCCGAAAAATCAGGCGTGTGCCATTTTGCCGCTGAAAATGAATCTGATACCCTTTTCCTCATTCGTAAGTTGGTTAGCTTTTTACCACAAAACAATATGGAAGATGCCCCCTTCGTCGCCACTAATGATGACCCGCTGCGCTCTGAAGAAGCACTCGATACACTTATCCCAGATGACCCCGGCAAACCTTACGACATCAAGGATGTTTTGGCGTTGGTGATGGATAATGGGCAGTTCTTTGAAGTACATGAAAACTACGCCATGAACGTGGTGGTGGGCTTTAGTCGTTTAGGTGGGCACAGTGTTGGCGTTGTTGCCAATCAACCCGCCGTATTAGCCGGTGTGCTGGATATCGACGCCAGCGAAAAGGCGGCTCGCTTCATTCGTTTTTGCGATTCTTTTAATATTCCCATCATTACCTTCGAAGATGTGCCCGGCTTCTTACCCGGAACCTATCAAGAACACCATGGGGTGATTCGCAGCGGTGCCAAACTGCTTTACGCCTATTGCGAAGCGACCGTGCCAAAAATTACCGTCATCACCCGTAAGGCATATGGCGGCGCTTACTGCGTTATGTCGCCCAAGCACACTCGCGGCGACGTTAACTTTGCTTGGCCAACCGCTGAGATCGCTGTAATGGGGCCGGATGGAGCCGTTAGCGTTATTCTGCGACGAGAGCTTGAAAAAGCCGAAGATCCTATTGCCCGCAAAGCGGAGCTGGTGGCTGATTACCGGGATAAGTTTGCCAATCCCTATGTCGCCGCCCAACGCGGTTTCGTGGATGATGTGATAGAACCGCACGAAACCCGTGCCAGGCTGATCAACGCGCTGGAAATGTTGCAAAACAAGCGCGACTCCAACCCTGCCAAGAAACACGGCAACATCCCACTATAAAGGAGCGACCATGTTCAACAAAGTTCTGATCGCAAACCGAGGTGAGATCGCTGTCCGAATTCTTCGCGCATGCCGCGAGGTAGGCATTGAAACCGTCGGGGTATTCTCCGAAGCCGACCGCCAAGCCTTGCACGTGCGCTATGCCGATGAAGCTTACCTGCTCGGCCCAGCTCCTTCGCGAGAATCGTACCTGCGAGCGGATAAGATCATCGAGATTGCCAAGAAAAGCGGCGCCGATGCAATTCATCCTGGCTACGGGTTCTTGGCCGAACGTGAAGATTTCGCGACGATGTGCGCGGATGAAGGGATCACCTTTATCGGTCCTAAGCCATCCTCCATTGCCGCTATGGGCGATAAAATGACTGCCCGTGAGACCGTTCGCAAAGCTGGTGTACCTGTGGTACCTGGCACAGAGGACGTTGGCAATCTACACGATGAAGATCTGCTCAGTATTGCCCAAACCATTGGCTTCCCGCTGCTGATTAAAGCCACCGCGGGCGGTGGTGGTAAGGGTATGCGCGAGGTACGTAACATTGAGGAAATGCCCGAGCTGATCAAATCTGCCCGCCGCGAGGCGGAAAGCGCTTTTGGCGATGGAAATGTTTACCTTGAAAAATTAGTGGAAGGCGCCCGCCATATCGAGTTCCAGATCCTTGCGGATGGGCATGGCAATGTGCTTCACCTTAACGAGCGCGAATGCTCGATCCAGCGCCGCCACCAAAAATTGGTGGAAGAAGCCCCCAGCCCTTTTGTGGATGACGAATTACGCCAAAAAATGGGCAATGTTGCCGTAAAAGCCGCCCAAGCGGTAGATTATGTCAATGCTGGTACTATCGAGTTTTTAGTGGATAAAGACAAGAACTTTTACTTCCTTGAGATGAACACTCGTTTGCAGGTAGAGCACCCCATCACCGAGCTGATCACCGGGATCGATATCGTCAAAGAGCAGATCCGTATTGCACGAGGCCGCGAGATGACCTATCGTCAGGAAGACATCAAGATCAACGGCACAGCCATGGAGTGCCGTATCAATGCCGAGGACCCCTTCAACAACTTTATGCCTTCTACTGGCATGATCACCACCAACCTCATCCCGAACGGGCCGGGTGTTCGCGTCGATTCCGGCGTTTACCCAGGCTTTGAGATCTCACCTTACTACGACCCGATGATCGCTAAATTGATCGTTTGGGGTGAAACCCGCGCTGCCGCCATATTGCGAATGCGACGCGCTTTGGAGGAATATCGCATCGTAGGCGTTCGCACCAATATCCCGTTCCACCAAATGTTGATGAACAGCCATCGCTTTATGGGCGGTCAGTTTGATACCCGTTTTATCGAAGAACGTTTTATGGTTCAGGAAGAACGCAACGAAGCCGATGAAGAGATCGCCGCTGTGTTGGCTACTCTGGTAGCGCACAATGAGCAACAAAAAGCCAGCCAGTTTGTAATGCGCAACGAGCGCGACACCAGTAACTGGAAATGGGTTGGCCGTTGGGAAAGAATGCACCGATGAAATACATAACAACCATCGAAAATAAAGAATACGAGTGCGAGATACTCAATGACAAGCAAGTAAGCTTGAATGGCAAGGTCATCAATGTGGATTTTGGCTCGATCAATGGTCAGATCGTATACTCCTTGCTAATCGACGGCAGAAGCCATGAGGCCTATGTTTACAATGATGACGAACAGTGGCAGGTATTGCTGCGAGGACGCCAATATAACGTAAGTGTAGAAGACGATCGTGAAAAACGATTGCGATCCTCCAGTTCGGCGGCTTCGGGCTCTGAGGAATATAATCTGAAATCTCCTATGCCTGGGTTGGTGGTTGCTATTCCGGTGAACGATGGGGATACAGTTGTGAAAGGGCAAGTGTTGCTGGTGCTCGAAAGCATGAAAATGCAAAACGAGCTCAAATCCCCGCGAGATGGTGTGGTAAGCCGCATCAAAGTGAAACCGGGTGATAAAGTAGAGCAAAAACAGTCCATGCTAGTGGTTAGTTAGGTTTTCGCATAGATGACAAAAAATAATCAGGAAACCGAATCTAAGTTTTTGGTAGGTGACCTAGAGAAGATCGAACAGCGCCTAAAAGAAATCGGCGCTGTTTGTGTTGAGCCGCGCGCCTTTGAGTACAACCTGCGTTATGATGATGACGACAACAGCCTTTCTAACGATCGCAAGGTGTTGCGGTTGCGTAAATACAACGATGTGAGGCTAACATTTAAGGGGCCAGGCCAGATGGTGGGCAAATCACTGCAGCGCACCGAGATCGAGGTCGTGGTGAGCGATTTTGATAACGCCCGCCTGATGTTATGGGAACTCGGCTATCACGAGAGCGCCATCTACGAAAAATACCGCGCCATGTACCAGATCGATGGCAGCCTAATCACGCTCGACGAAGCGCCCATCGGCAAGTTCGTTGAAATTGAGGGTGAGACCTTTAAAGAGATCGCAGGCTTGGCACGCAGGCTCGGCCTTGACCCAGAAAAGGCCATCCCATACAGCTATCAGGGCATGTTCGAGAAGATCAACAAGGCATTGGGGTTAGGCTCAAAAACCCTCACTGTTGCTGAATTTGAGGGGAAGAATGTACACGTCAGTGAACTAGGGTTCGATTTCGCGGATCAATAGCGGCTGGGCGTACTTGCAAGTGAAACCTAGGATCACGTCCTACTGCGGGGTAGCTGGGTTAATTTTTGTTTGTTCGTGCCGGCCTCCCGACCGCGCGCGTTTGTGACCGTTAGGTCTCTGGCTAGATTCACCAAATCCCCAAAAAAATTCCAAACGTAGTAACTTGAAAGGTACTCCATCAAATGTTGTTCATGCAAAATTTCGTTACAAACCGCCATGCAGCGGCTACCCATTAATCCCAAGGCTTCATCTCGATGAAACCTACCCGGTTGTAAAACAAACAGGCGAAAAAAGCCGAGGCTGCTTTCCGTCTTCAGCATTTGAAACAACCTTATAAAAAAACTCCGTGGAAATTTTCTTCCATTAATTCATTGCCCTTCGCTATCCCCCACAAACAAAATCTACCCTAACTGCTTCCCCCATTCTACCAACCCCATTCCGGTTCTATCGAAGCTTGTCATCGAGGTAACGAACCGCTCGAAGCTATCCAGTTCCCTAGTAGTGATCAACAACTCGCTGCCATGTTCTCCAGCTAAATTTAACTCACCTTGTTCAGCTAGTACTTTGCACACTTGCCTTGCAACCGCCGGCGCGGGATTGATGATGCTAACCTTCGGACCCACGATCTGCCGTACCAACGGCAGAACAAAGGGGTAATGCGTGCATCCTAGCACCACACTATCCACACCGGCGGCAAGCATCGGTGTTAGGGATCGTTCCAAAATGGAGCGGGTGGCGGGCGTATCCACCTCACCCTTCTCGATCTGTTCTACCAAACCGGGGCAGGTATCCTCGAACACTTGTTTATCACCAGCATAACGCCGCAGGGTGTTAAAGTAGAGGTTTCCTTTAAAAGTAGCTGGCGTTGCCAGCACGCCGATAGCGCCGGTTTGGGTGGTTTCAGAGGCCGGCTTGATGGCCGGCTCCATGCCTACAAAGGGGGTATTTGGGTATTTTTCACGTAAAAATTGCAAGCTAGCGGCGGATGCGGTGTTGCACGCAACCACGATGATCTTAGAGCCTTTAGCCAGTAAAAATTGGGTTATTCCATCAGAAAGCTTTTGGATCTGCTCCAGCGATTTTGTGCCATAGGGCACGTTGGCTTGGTCGCCAATGTAGATAAGTTGCTCCGCTGGTAATGCCTTGCGGATCTCGATGGCGACGGATAACCCGCCCACACCGGAATCGAATATGCCAATCGCGCCATGGTTATACACAGCCATGTTTATTTTCGGGCGCTATCCACAAAGGCTTTAAACAGTTGTTGGGTTTCAGCCTGATGAGTGAGCCATTCAGGGTGCCATTGCACACCAATGCAAAACGGATGATCAGGAAATTCTAACGATTCGATCGTGCCATCCGGAGCGTGGCCAGTGATCACAGCCCCAGCGGCGACCTTGCGAACACCCTGATGATGAAAACTATTCACCTCTAACTTGGTCGTACCAACAATTCCGCTTAGTTTACTGCCGGGCTGCAGATCCACCGAATGAACAATGCTGCGCCGTGTGGCAACCCCTTCGGGGGCGTCGTTGCTATGGTTGATGGTTGTATCCACTTGTGTTGGGATATTGGTATTGAGGCTGCCGCCCAACGCTACGTTGATGGCTTGGACTCCGCGGCAAATGCCAAAGATCGGCTTATCGGTTTCCTTAAAAAGGCGCACCAAGTTCAGCTCCGCGGTATCACGGTTGGGGTCCACACCGCTGATACTGGGGTGGTCATCCCCGTCAAATAATCCTACTGAGATATCGCCGCCGCCAGAGAGCAATAGTCCGTCTAGCCGTTCGGTTAGCTCCGCCAGGTCCTCAGGTGTGATGCTGGAGGGGATGAGGACGGGGATGCCGCCAGCCAAGGAAATCGCGTCCACGTAAGCTTGATTGAGCCTTACTGTGTTCATTCCATTGGCAGATGAATAATAAGAGGTTGAGATTCCAATGAGAGGTTTTTTCATATTTCCAATGATACCTTAAAAACAAAAGAGCGCATTTCTGCGCTCTTCGTTTTATTTTCGGAAAAATACTTACTTAAATTTCTGTTTAAGCCTAGTGGCTTTGCCAGTGCGGCCGCGTAAGAAGTAGAGCTTGGCGCGACGGGTCATGGCATGTTTCTCGATGACGACTTTGTCGATGCGAGGGGAGCGAATAAGGAATGTACGTTCCACACCAATACCATTGGAAGCGATTCTGCGAACGGTAAAGGTAGTGGCGGTGCCAGCATTTTTGATCTTAATGATGGTGCCCTTAAATTCCTGAATACGTTCTTTTTCGCCTTCTCGGATCTTTACATGAACGCTGATGGAATCGCCAGTGTGGAGATCTGGGATATTTGGGTTGATTGGAGCTTCAACGGATTGGAGGAGATCACTCATTTCTATTCTTCCTTAATTGTTAATTGAGTAACTGCTTCACAGCAGCTTTTTATGTTTACGAACGAACATTATAACACCAAACTCTGTTAAATGGTGTCTTTCTTTTTAGAGCCATTTCTTCGTTTTAGCTCCACATCGCGCGCGGGTAATAAGCCCCAACGCGATGCGCCAAGATACAAGATCTCAAGGATCAGGTCGGTATAGGCAATACCTTCAGCTTCAGCCTCAAGGCAAAGATCGCTGAAGCTGGGGGTGAGGCCAGGCAGGGTGTTGATCTCGATCAGGCACGGTTCGCCGGCGTCATCAAAGCGGATATCGGTGCGGGAGTAGTCGATGCCTTTGATGGACATATGGGCGCGAATGGCGAGATGGTTGATCTTCTGCACCATTTGTGGTTCGAGGTTCGCCGGACAAATGTAACCGGGCGCGCCTTCCTCGCCAATAGACTTCGATTTGGCAGCCTGACTGTACAAGCCAGGGGTAACAGATCGCTCACTCTCTAGCTCAAGAATGGGGAACAAATGATAGCCATACCGATTCCCTTCGTACCAATGCGGATTGCGGCTATATTTTTGCGAATCCCAGCGGCCAATTAACCCAACCGTAAACTCGCGGCCGGTCAGGAATTTTTCTACTAGAGCTGGTTGCTTGTAAAAATGTATCAGGTAGTGAACCCGTTCCATCAATTCTTCTTTGTTGTGAACGATCGCCTTGGCATCCACTCCCATTCCGGTGCCTTCTTTGGCAGGTTTCACAAATAATGGAAAGCGCATATCCGGTCGTAGGGTTTCGTCTCCCACAATAAATTCCTGAAAGGGAGCCACGGGCAGCCGGCGGTCACGCCAGATGCGTTTGGTAAGGCTTTTATCCAAGGAGATGGCGTTTGCCATCACCCTCGCGCCGGTATAGGGAATACGCAGCATTTCCAAGAGTGCGGGTACCTGAGCTTCGCGGGCATCTCCGCCTAAACCTTCGGCAATATTAAAGCACATATCTGGCTGTACATCGCGCAACGCATAGGGAAGCTCACGGTCTGCTTGGATGAAAGCGGTTCGGTGACCGTCGGTTTCGATGGCGGCGCGAATCGCGTCTACCGTTTCGATGTGATCAAAATCGGCCATTACATCGCTTGGGATATCATCGCCCAAGCTGGTTTTTTCATCGCTTTTAATATTGGCAAGAACAGCAATAAGAAGCGGGCCATTCTTACCGGTAAGTTTTATTTCATCAACAGAACCATTCATCTTAATCGTTCCTTTTTGACGCAAGATGGAGTAAAAATCAATTTTAAATGTAACACTAATTAAGCTTTTTTCATCCAACCAATCTCCAAATTATCCTTCGCTTAGTGTAGGAATTGAAACTGCCAAGGCAAAAATCTTGACAGTTAGGCGTAGGTGGATATAATATCATTCTGCTTGCGCTGGTGCTGGAATTGGCAGACAGGCATGGTTGAGGGCCATGTGACGAGAGTCGTGGAGGTTCAAGTCCTCTCCAGCGCACACAAGACCGATGAGGAATCATCGGTCTTCCTCTTTAACTTCCTATAAATAAGCAGTTTTTCAATAATAATTCACCTCCGCTGGCACTAGAGTTTGTGGGCTTTTTGGATCATACTATATTCAAATAAAAATTTAGCCATGGATGAACAATACAAGAAATTTCTAGAACTAAAACGATCCGGCCGGAAGCAGCAAGCAAGAGTGCTCGCTGATGAGATCATTGCCGCGTATCGTTCTGACCCTGATTTTGAATTTGTTCTGCGTATTTGCGACGCGAATACCCAAAAGGTCGATCATCTTCTTTGGAAGGATTTGGTCCTTCCTGAGATTCTAGCCCGTCTTGTTGATGATCCTAGGGCGATCAAGGCATTGATCCAAACTATCCAAAACCTCTACTCCGCTAAAGAGGTATGGAAAAGCTTGGGTTATATCACCGAGCATGATCTAACAAAGCGCCTGCTAATGCTTCGCCCAGAAGATAGCTGGGGCAAGGCTGCCAGAGCGCGTGTACTTAGCAGATGGTTGGCTTATGTCATTCACGAATGGCCAAGCGGCGTTTTGTATGGGCCAAATGGGGCATCGCGGGACGAATGCGCCGAGATCTTGGATGCGGTGGAGGAACTGCTTGTCCTCGATGGATCAAGCGCATCGGTTGCTCTATGTGGTGATGTTAGAGAGAAAACCAGATCGTATCTGGCGCGAGTAGACTTAAAAGGGAAACAACCCCCGCAAACTACTTGAATCGAAACCAGGATACCAAGGGTTACAAAATGAGACATTCCTCAATTCTCGCTCATGTTTGGTTTTTTATCAAAAAAACGTGAATATTTTTAATTTGGTAGCGGCACAATAAACGGAAAACTAATTATCATTTCATTTCACATATTACACCCTTAGGTTAGCTCCTTGTTTTTCAGGCAATCGAAGGAATTTGACGAGGAAAAATTTAATAGAAATATATGAATTACACCTGAGAATGATCAAGATGGTGTAAATATTTCTAATTGGTAGTAAGATATGCATGTAGCACTTTGGCTAATATTTATTAATTCTATCTATTGAATCGATAAATGTGCTTTTATTGGTCAATTCCATCGCAGAGTTCATTTGGTTAGAAGGCTGTCCGCATACCATGAAAACAAAGAATTCCAAACCAATCCAAGATACCTCCCAAAAACCTATCGGCAAAGGGATGACATCCTTATCTATTGATCATTCCCTTAGCAGAAATGAAGCCGATCAAGAAGCGCGCCTTCCTTTCCCAGTTGTAGGTATTGGGGCTTCTGCAGGTGGTTTGGAAGCATTGGAAATCTTCTTTAAAAATTTTGATGGTAAACCGGGAATGGCTTTTGTTGTTGTTGAGCATCTGGACCCCGCTTATAAAGGGATCTTAGCGGAGTTATTGCAACGTTCTACAAAATTAAAGGTCGCCCAGGTCACCGATCGGATGCTGATCGAGCGTAATTGTGTTTATGTGATTGCGCCAAATAAGGATCTTTCAGTGTTAAATGGTGTACTGCATCTTTTGCCGCAATCATCCCCTCGTGGATTGCGCCTCCCCATCGATTTCTTTTTCCGAAGTATGGCTTATGATTTTCATGAACGCAGCGTAGCGGTCATACTCTCAGGGATGGGGTCGGATGGCTCCATTGGGATCAAAGCGATCAAAGAAAACGGCGGGTCAGTTCTGGTTCAAACTCCAGCTTCCGCTAAATTTGATGGTATGCCAAGCAGCGCTATCGCCACTGGATTGGCGGATATTGTTGCCAATGTTGAAGACCTTCCCCAAAAGCTACTCGAACTTATTCAGCGAAGCCCGTACCATAGCGGTCCTGAATTTTCCTTGGAGTCGAAGTCTCAAGGTGTTTTAGATAAAATATTTATTCTCATTCGTGTACAAACCGGACACGACTTTTCTCTTTACAAACGATCCACCATTTACCGGCGGGTAGAACGCCGAATGGGCATTCATAAGATCGATAAGATCAGCACGTACTTGCGATTCTTACAAGAAAACCCATCCGAAGTAGATTTGCTTTTTAAAGAATTACTGATCGGTGTAACAGACTTTTTCCGCGATCCGTTAGCGTGGGAAGAGCTTGCCAAACAGGTTCTTTTGCCCTTGATCAAGGAGGCCAAGGATGGTTCTACCTTACGGGCATGGGTACCGGGCTGTTCAACTGGCGAAGAAGCGTATTCTTTGGCGATCCTGGCCTTAGAAGTAATTGAGCAAGTGAATCCGCTTTTGAATGTTACTCTTCAGATATTTGCCACAGATCTGGATGTGGATGCCGTTAATCGCGCTAGGCAGGGGCTTTTCCCTGCGTCCATCAAGGATGAACTTTCCCATGAGAGGCTGCATAAGTTTTTTGATAAAGAAGCTCTTGGTTATAGGGCAGGGAAGAATATACGTAAAAATATTATTTTCGCGCAACAAAATGTTGTGATGGATCCCCCTTTCACTCACCTTGATCTGCTAATTTGTCGCAATCTGCTCATCTATCTCACTCCAGAACTTCAAAAGAAATTGATTCCGCTCTTTTTCTATTGTCTCAACCCCAATGGTTCTTTATTTTTAGGTTCCGCTGAAACCATTGGCTCGTTTACCGACCTATTTAGCCCTCTAGCTGGCAAATTCCGTATCTTCCAAAGGCTTTCTCAGCCTATCAAACCATTATCCGTGGAGTTTCCTTCCTCCTACCAATCATCCCGTTCAAAAAATTTGGTACCCCTTATGACTGACCTCAATAAAATCACTTCCATTCCTAACTTACAACAACTCACCAACCAAATGCTACTGCAAAATTTCTCACCCTCGGCGGTTCTTATCAACCCTGATGGAGATGTATTGTATGTGAGCGGTCGCACCGGCAAGTATCTTGAGCTACCCCCTGGAAAAGCCAGTTGGAATATCATCGCGCTTGCACGAGAAGAATTACGATACGAATTGGGAAACGCTTTGCATAAGGCAATCACCACAAAGCAAACCATCCATATTCCCTTGATAAAGATCGGGGCGGACCAATTACAAATAATTATCCAACCTCAAGGTGATTCAGGTGAACTTAAAGGAACTTTATTGGTGGTCTTTCAAGTAATGACCACGCGAGTTGTAGAGGTAATTGAAGGGGAGGTTCCAGCGGTTGATACTGCTAGGGTAGAGATACTTACACGGGAGTTGCACGTTGCCCGCGAGGATGTTCGATCGATTCGCGAGATGATGCAGACCTCACAAGAAGAACTGCGAATTACCAATGAAGAGTTACAAAGCACCAATGAAGAATTACAAAGCACCAACGAAGAATTGACCACGTCAAAAGAAGAAATGCAATCCATGAATGAAGAACTGCAGATGGTCAATCATGAATTGGAGTCCAAATTAGAAGATCTATCTCATATCAACAACGATATGAAGAATTTATTGAACAGCACAGACATTGCCACCGTCTTTTTGGATGATCATTACCGAATACGCCGTTTTACCGACCAAGCCACCAAGATCATCAAACTGATACCAGGCGATACCGGCCGACCGATTACTGATATTGCTTCAGAACTGATCTACCCCGAGCTGGTGGAACATATTGAAAGCGTGATGGCTAACCTTGTAGGCAAAGAAAAAACCGTCATTACCCGCAATGGGAATTGGTACTGGATCAGGATCATCCCATACAGAACCGTAGAAAATAAGATCGATGGTGTTGTGATCACCTTTATGGATGTGACGATATCTAAAAAATTAGAAATTAGTTTGCGCGAAAGCGAACAGGAAATTAAAGCCTTATTTAAACATATGACCAATGCCTTTGTCTTGTTTGAATCAGTTTTTGAACAGGATGGTACTTTTGCGGATTGTAAGGTCAGTTTTGTCAATGACGCTTTCGAAAAATGGGTTGGCGTAAAAAGCGCAGGTTTGGTTGGTAATTCAATATCAGAAATTTGGCCTAGTTGGGAAAGGGCTTGGACTGTAAGTTGTGGCATCGTTGCTGTAAGCGGAGCGCCTTGCAGCATGGAGATCGTTCATAAGCCAAGTGGACAAAATTTTTACTGCAATGTTTATCGTCCCACCGATAATCAGAATCGTTTTTGTATGGTTTTGGAACACGAGCGAGGTTTAATAGATCCAAAACTGATCCGAGGTGAAATTGAATAAAAATCGCAAAGGATCAATCAACCCAACAGACCTCAGGAAAAAAGCCGAGGTACGTTTCGATGAACAATTTGTGGAGCCGCCTGAGAAGAACGAATTTGATCTAAAGCGCTTGGTGCACGAATTGCAAGTCCATCAGATTGAATTGGAATTACAGAACGAGGAATTAGCCCAAACTCGGGATGAGTTAGAAACTGTTCTTGCAGAATACATGGACCTGTATGAGTTTGCGCCTTTCGGGTACTATAACTTATCGCGGGAAGGTAAGATCCTTCAGGTAAACCTGCGGGGAACAACCCTTCTAAACCAAAATCGATCAAGTTTGGTTGGCCGTAAATTCGCGAATTTTTTACATCTAGACCAGCAGACCTTGTTGAATCAAAAAATTATGGATTCGTTTGCGGGGTTATTGGGGGAACCTACTGAAGTGCTTATTCTGCCATCCAAGGTCCACCCATTTTTTGCTGAATTTACAGTGAACGCATCCACAGACGGTGAAGAATGCCGCTTGGTTTTGGTAGATATTACCAAACGGAAAACCGCTGAAATTGCGCTGGAAAAACTGAACAACGATCTTGAACTATTGGTTCATCAGCGCACCGATGAATTAAAAACCGCCAATGTTTCCCTACGAATGGCTTTGATGGCAAAGGACGAGTTTCTTTCCGCCGTCAGTCACGAACTTCGTACTCCCCTTACCGGAATTCTTGGGTTATCTGAAATCATGCAGTTGAATTACGAAAACAACTTATCGGGCAAACAGCTAAATACTTTGAATAACATCGAAAAAAATGGATTGCGTTTGTTGGAAGTTATCAATAATATGATCGATTACACGATGTTACAGAGTGGTTCTATCTCAACCTCTGTTCAGCCTTGTTCGGTTGATGTCCTTTGTTCCCATGCGATCAAACAGATTCAGCCAGATATTGAACTAAAGGACCAAACGGTTGAATATAGTACCGATAGCCCCGAACTGGTTCTAAATTTAGATGAAAAGCATATACACCAGATACTAATTTGCCTGCTCTCAAACGCCAATAAATTTACCCCCGTGGGAGGCCATTTCGGAATTGAAGTTGTTGGCAGTATTCCGGGCGATAAGCTACGGATAACGGTTTGGGATAATGGGATCGGGATTGACGCGATTGATTTGAAGCGTTTGTTTATGCCATTTGTCCAAGTGGATGCCAAGTTATCACGCAAGTATGAAGGAGCTGGTTTGGGCTTGGCGGTAGTTGATAGATTGGTAGACCTTTTGGGTGGGTCGATCTTCGCGACCAGCGAAATTGGAAAAGGAAGCCGCTTTTGCATCGAGCTTCCCCGTGAGCCTAAATAAACTTTTAATCATCAAAAAGATAAGGGTTGAATTGCTGGCAAGCGACTCAACCCTTTTTTGTTACTCGTAAGCCAATACTTCGTTGATCGTGAGGCGGGCCGCATTTCGGGCCGGAAGAATGCTCGCCAAAACGGAAAGCACCAACACAACCGCCAGCCATAACAAGATCCCTTTGGGTGTAAGAACCAACTGCATTGGTGATCCCATAATGGCTTCGCCAACAATGGTGAGTAAAAAGCTGCTAATGGGGAAGGAAACGGCGATCGCCAAAACCCATGTGATAATACCTATTACCAATCCCTCAAGAATGACCGAGCGCATGATCACGGAGTCCACCGCGCCAATCGTTCGCATTACGCCTATTTCGCGGGTTCGTTCAAGCACGTTGATGCTCATCGTTCCGGTTAGCCCAATGCTGCCAACAATGGCGGTGAGCAAAGCCATAATAAGTAAAAACACAATAAGGACATTGATCGATTGGGTAGCCGATTCTCGCAGAATGGTGCCTGATTGTACGCTTTGAATGCTGTAATTATGGTCGGTCAGAGTTTCATCGATCATCCGCGCCATTTCTGATACGGACTCGCGGTCGTGGTTAGAAGTGATGATGCGATAGGAGGCTGAACCATCCGGGGTGTGAGTTTGCTGAGAGATGAAATCATAGTTCGCGTACGAAATGATATCGCCTAACATCGAAATGAATCGGAAAATGCCAACAATGGTATACGATCTGGCGGATCTCCCCGGTATTTTTATGTTGATGGAATCACCAGGTTTCAGGTCTGGGTAGATGGTATAGATGGTATCTGAAATAACCAAGGCGTTTTCTTCGCCAGGAAGCAGCCATCGACCGGTAAAAATATCGGGTTCTACCAGGGCGGTATTGGCAGGTGGGGCGGAGATGTAAATACGGGAAATGTAGTTGTCTTCGCTATCCACCAATTCGCCAGGCGCGCCGCCCCAGCCTTCTATATGAACTACGCCAGGTAGTTCCTCGAGATCGCCTAATACTTTATTGATCTTGTAGGATTGCCGCATCGTCACATTTACATCACCCATAAAATGAGCCATTAACTTATCCATCATATCGCTGAGCGAATCGCTCACGTTAAAAACGGCGATGAAAACAGCGCCGGCTACCGTGAGCGTGAAAATGGTCAGCATCAAGCGGCCTTTTTTCCGGAAAGTGTTGCGGAACGAGAGCAGCAGTGGGCGAGATGCCCAGTTGAACCATGCCGGATTTAGCCGGAATGGGTTCTTTTTGCTGCCTTCTTCACCGGGCCGGTAATTGCTGATGGCTTGCTGAACGCTGGTGCGTGCACCACTGTTCACTGGGAAGAATCCCGCCCCGATGGGGATACCGATGGCAATAATAACCTGAGCGAGGATTGCCAATGGCACAACCCGGAACCCTTGCAACACCGCCCCTAATAGGTTGGAAATAGTAAGGGCGAATAAGTAGCCTGCAATAGAGCCCAGAGGTAGGGCAATTGCCAGGGCGATGAGGCTGTAACTGAAGATCAGTGTGAGGTACATTGTCATAATCTGCAGGCTATTTGCCCCGATCAGTTTCATAATGCCGATCTGCCGTAGTTGTTGGGTGAGCAATGCATTGAGTGTGTTGATGATGAGCGAACTGCTTAGGATAGTGATCAGCCCGCCAAGCGCGCCAAGCATTCCAATAACAGCCAAGATCGTATCCGACATCGGGTGCTTCACCGAACTCAACTCATCGATGACGTAAACCTCGCGGTTGCTATCCTCTATGCGGGCTTTTACTTCATCTGAGATCTTCTTGGTTTGCTCAAGGTCGCCGCCATCGCCGGTGACCGTAATATACATTTCGTTGTAATACTCGGGCTGCCCATATTGGCGGAAGGTTTTTTTTGTGATATAGAAATAATTTGTTTGGCCAACCGCCGGCTTTGCCACAGTTTGGTCTGTTACAACGCCGACCAAGTCTAAAGTATGGTTATTGCCATCCGGCAGTTCGATCTCTATCGCGTCGTTAGGATGGTAACCGGTATCGTTGAGCAAGGATCGATTGACAATCGCTTGATCCATTCCAGGATCATTGATTCCCTCTAGGGGGTTGAGAATGTTAATCGAAGTGGGAAATTCTGGTAAAACAACCAATGAGTAGGGCATCCAATTTAGGTTGCCAAGGCGCCCCCTGATCTTAAGAACGGTGCGTGGAAGCACAGTTTTTACACCGGGGATCTTCTCAATTGAACGTACCAAATCATCATCAAAGGGATCGGTTTTAACTTCAATGTTGGGCGGATTTACCGTCATAAAACTTTTGTTGATATCTTCAGCCAAGATGGAATAGGCGCTAATGATCATACCAATGGCAAAAACGCCTACAGCTATGGAGGTAACTACTAAGCTAGTGCGGGTCTTGTCATCCCAAAGGTCACTTACAACTTTTCGCCAACGAGGGGTAATGTTCATTCGTTCACCTCTGTTCCGCGATTTTCAAGGACGCGTTGATCCGCGATCTCATTCATTGATTTGCGGGTGAGGGGTGAGCCTTCGACAAATTTTATAAAGAGTTCACGGGGAAGTTGCGCCAGTTCAACGCCATCGGTTGAAGCAAGCACATGTGCGATGGAGTGCCCTCCCTTGGTTAGCTCAACCTCGCCAAAGAATTGGCCTGGGCCAAGCTTCGCGAGTGGAGCTTCTAAGTTTAATTTCCCAGTGATCGGGTCGTCTACCAAAATATCTACACTGCCAGAGGTGATCATATAAAACCAATCCACAGCGGTTCCAAGCTGTAAGATCTCTCCGCCTGGGGGTATGGTAACGCGTTTTGCTTGTTTGGTAGCGGCAAGCATTTGGGGGTGACTTAAAAACGGTAACGCCCGCGCAACCGACTCGTCGATGATCTCTCCATCGGAAAGGATAATGGTTTGGTCGGTGCGTTGGGTTATGCTGGGGTCGTGCGTAACGATGAGCACAGTCTTACCTCGGTCTGCAAGATCTTCAAACAGGTTGAGTACCGCTTCGGCGGTACGCGAATCAAGATTGCCGGTGGGTTCATCGGCAAGGATAATGGAAGGGTCGGTGGCGAGGGCGCGCGCGATGGCAGCTTGCTGTTGCTGCCCGCTGGATACAGCGGTGGGCAGCTTATGGGCTTGTTCTTCTAAGCCTACCAACCGCAGCAACTCCATAGCCCTCGCGGGACGCTCGAAGAAGGGGTAAAGATTGCAGAAATCCATTGGCAGCATGGTGTTTTCGAGCAAGGTAAGCGTGGGCAGTAATTGAAAGAATTGGAAGACAACTCCCATATTTTTACCGCGCCACAATGCACGGTCGCTTTCGCTCATCTTGTAAATATTTTCGCCACCGATCAGCACTTCTCCCGAGGTGGGGTGGTCGATGCCGGTGACCATATTTAGTAATGTAGATTTTCCGCAGCCGGATTTCCCAACAATGGAAATAAATTGGCCATAGCTCAATTGCAGATCAACGCTTTTTAGAGCGTGAAACTTGCCTGAAGCGCCTTCATAGATCTTATCCACATTGCGCAGAACGATGGCGGATTGGTCGCTGCCTTGGCGGGCATCGCTGGCGTCCTTCAGAATATGGGCGTGACGATGGTGGTGTGTGCCGCTTTTTTCTGAATTGGATTCGGGGTTAGTAAGCGGGTCGCTAACAACGCCATCCACAATGCGCAAACGGCGTGTAAAACGGTTGGCAAAGCCTTCGTCGTGGGTCACCATGACGATGGTTTTGCCTTGCGAAACCAGTTTTTCAAACAGCTGAATGATCGTTTCTGCAGTGACGCTATCTAAATTGCCGGTCGGTTCATCGGCGATGATGATGTTGGGATCATTGACCAAGGCGCGCGCGATGGCAGCCCGTTGTTTTTGCCCGCCCGAAATGTGCGCGGGGATCTTGTTGGCGTGGTCCGCGATCTCTACTAGGTCTAAAAGCTGCATCGCCTTCTCGCGGGTGAGTATGGGCTTGTAGCTGCCGGAGAAATCGGGGGGAAGCATTACATTTTCGAGAAGGCTAAGAGTGGGCATCAACTCGAAAGATTGAAAAATAATACCGATGTTCTCGCCGCGCCAACGGGCAAGTTTATCCTCGCTGAGAGAGTGGATAGGCAGGGTGGGCGTTTCACCGTTGTCGATGGCATGATGAAACAAAATGCTGCCCGAGCTCAGTTCGCTTACGCCCGAGATCATATTTAGCAAGGTGGTTTTGCCAGCGCCGGATTTCCCGGTGATGCCCAAAAATTCGCCTTGGTGGATATCAAAGGTAACCTTATCCAAGGCGGTAAACGGGTCTTCGGAAGTAGTGTATGTTTTTACTACATCTTTTAATTGGAGAATTACATTCTGTTCGTTACTCATATAATGGTGGGGTCTGCCTTAATTTTACTAAAAAATTCTACCGATCGTGTGAGCAGCCGAACAAGTGTTTGGCTATCTTCCACACCGAGGTGTTCTACCAGGCCTTTCAGGTGTTCATGGACTTCATTGGTGAGCAGTTTTGCGCCTTTGCTTGCCTTAGGGGTGAGGCGAATGCGCACCACGCGGCGGTCGTTTGGTTCGGCGATGCGTTCTATATAGCCAGCCTCTTCCAGAGCGTTGGCAAGGTGGGTAACACCGGCGGGGGTGATCTGCAGTAAATTGCTGATCTCGCTAACCGTCATCGAATCGTGTTCCTCGTTGAGGGTGATGGCAAGAATGAGCAGCAGATCGTACTCACTGCGGGAAAGTTTTTCGTTGTTCGCCTGGCGGATCTTTGGCCTTGGAAACAGCTTCATCAATTGATACAAATTCTGGGTCAGCCCCAGTGAAATTTCTTTATCCATAGGGTTATGGGTTCACCTTCTATTTGGTATATATAACTATTTTACCAAATAAATATTTTAGTTAGTAAAGTAATTGTGTTAATATTATGTAAATTCCGTGAAAGAGAGAGAATGGTCTTCTCGGGGGTTTCTTTCGCGCAAGCGCATCTCGCTAAGGTAACGCATTTTGACGAATCGTGTGTTTAGTAAGGTTCAGGCGGTTCTAGTTCATTGTCAGCTGTTGCAAAGATCCCTAAAGACATTTAATACCATTTGTTATTAACAATAAATTAGTATATAATTTGATAATTAGGGGTGTAAAACCATCAACGTATCCCCCATTCGATTAGATTTAGATGATAAAAAATTGACTTGTCAAAAATTATGGTATAGTATATAATAACGTCCAACGGGGCGTTTGCCCCGTTTTTTGTTAAAAATTTCCTACCCTGTTCGTGTCACGCGTGAAGAGCCACACCCCCTGCGGCAGCCCACACGCGACGGCAGGGTGGGATTTTTTAATCCCAAGAACTGATATAGAATTAAATAAAAAAAACAATGGAGATTCCATTTATGAAACAGATCTCGGTTCCAGATATGATCGCGGTGGAAGAGTTTGAAATAGCGCACGGCAACAGCGTGGAAACACTGATGCAACGCGCTGGCGCGGGCCTTGCCCAAGCGGTGATTAGCTTTGTTGAAGAGGAGGCTGATTCCTCGCATTGCGCGCTGGCGTTGGTCGGCAGCGGCAACAACGGCGGTGATGCCATCATCGCGCTTTTTCATCTGCAAGATGCCGGCTGGGAAGGTAAAGCGTTGCTTCTTGCTAAGAGATCACCTAATGACCCGTTGATTCAGGAACTATCCCGTAGATCGATCCCCCAATTCTCAATTACCGAAGCAAACGAAGGCAAAACGATCAACCAAGCACTTTTAGGCGTAGATGTAGTACTGGATGGCATCCTTGGCACTGGTTTTAAAAACCCGATCAAACCCGCGTTGGCCGGTTGGATGACCCAACTACAACAGGAAATGCTCGCGCAACCTAAAAAGCCCTTGGTTTTCGCGGTAGATTGCCCATCAGGGGTAGATTGTGCCAGCGGCTACGCTGAGGCATGTGTGCTGCCAGCGGATGTGACCGTTTCCATGGCAGCCGTAAAACAAGGTTTGCTTCGCTTCCCCGCATTTGAATTCGTTGGTAAAAACATCTGCGTGGATATTGGCCTATCCGAAGAAAATAGGCTTTGGAAGAACACGATCGACGAGGTAGTGGATGAAGCGATGGTGCTGGCTGCCCTGCCGAAGCGCGGGCTAACCACCCATAAAGGGAGCCACGGAATCGTAATGGTGTGCGGTGGATCGATCCATTATTTAGGCGCTCCGGTCCTTGCGGCTACCGCAGCCTATAAAGTGGGCGCAGGTCTTGTTCGCATAGCCGCCACGGAATTTATCCAATCCAGCTTTGCAAGTAGTTTGCCGGAGGCGGTATGGTTGCTGCTCAATAGCGAGTTAGGTGCTATCAGCGAAGACGCCGCTGAGATCATCCTGAAAAATTTGGAGGGGGTGGATGCCCTTTTGATTGGCCCTGGTTTGGGTAGGGAGGCGACCACGACCAAGTTCTTACGAAAGATCTTGGAGTCGCGGTCGGCGCATAATAACTTGCGCCGAATGGGCTTTGCTGATTCCGCATCCTGGGAAAACACATCGAGTGGAGCGCAAAACGCGAACAGTGGTATCCTTCCGCCGATGGTGATCGATGCGGATGGTTTGCGCGTTCTCGCTGAGCAACCGGAATGGTGGAATTTGCTCGCTGCCAACACTATTCTCACACCGCACCCAGGCGAAATGGCGCAATTGACGGGCTTATCTACAGAACAAGTGCAAGCCGACCGCTTGCGGGTGGCAAAAGAGCATGCTTATAAGTGGGGATGTGTAGTTGTTCTTAAGGGAGCATGTACCGTGGTCACAGCGCCGGATGGCTCGAGTGCTACCGTACCGATCGCAACGGCTGCTTTGGCGAAAGCCGGTACTGGCGATGTGCTGGCGGGAATGATCAGTGGTTTGTTGGCGCAAGGCATGCCGCCTTATTCAGCGGCCTATTGTGGAGCTTGGCTTCATGCAAGGGCTGGGGTGATTGCGGCTGAGATACAGGGAAATAAAAGAACACCAATGGCAAGCGACCTGTTTGAGTCGCTGGCACTGGTGTTCGAGTTGTTAGAAGGGGGTGGAGCTTAGTTGTACAAGCCCCAATCGAGGGCGGTGGGGTCTTCCATCATTGAAAAATCCCATATGTCCATACCCATTTCGACGGTTACGGGCATTTTTAGCCCTTCCTGCGCTTTTTGGCGGGTGCTATCTACCATTGTAGGGCCATAAGGGCAAAAGGGGGTGGTTAGGATCATCGTAACACGCCCGGTGTTGTTAGTGGTGTCGATGGCGACATCGCGAATCAATCCAAGAGCGATGATGCTTAAACCTATTTCAGGGTCGATCACTTCTGAGAGAGAAGAGCGGACTTGATCAACAAGAACGGGGTGGGTTTGGTGTATTGCCCAAGTGGGGATATTAAGTTCCGGGTCTGACATTTCGTTACCTCTAATGGGATTAGGAATTATTTACAACATACGTACAATGGTTTGCACCGCTTAGTACGCATTGGATCTTATGGATTGGTAAAGCCAGCATAGAACTGATAAGGGTTTGGTCGAGCGCGCACACTTCGGGATGATCTTGCCCAATTTGTAAATAGGGGCAGCTCACTTCATGTATGTGATATTCAGCATCCTTCTTTTCCCATTCGATCACAAACCCTTCATCCGCCAGCAATTCCTGAATATAATTAAGTCTATCTTCAACACCCAAGCCAACCAGATCGGCAGCATGTTCTTCCGCCATGATCTCGGCGACTTCACGAAACATCTCGGTGACCATCGGCTTCGACAGCTTCGATTTCATCTGGCTGAGGATGCGGGTAGTGAGCCTAAGATAGCGGGTTGGAAATTTTTCCATACCGATTTCGGTGAGGAAGTATACCAACCTTGGTCTGCCAACGCCGTGCATTTCTTCGGCAGAGTCAATCAGGTTGAGCATCTGTAAATTGGTGAGGTGATGCCGAACAGAGATCGCGTTAATGCCAACTTCCTTCGCTATATCGTTGGTGGATATGCGAGGATGGGCAAGGAGTGTTGATAGAATTCGATCGCGTGTACTTTTCATGACTTATATACCTAAATTGGAGTATATCAGTCACCATTAGCATTGTCAATATATAAGATAAATATAATATAAATTATAAAAAATGAACCCAAAAATACCAAACCCACCCAACAACGAACTGGTCATTATTTTATTCTACTTGCTGATAGCCTTTATTTTGATTGGGTTGTACATCGCGTCCTGAAATTACGCCCCGCCATCCCCGTAGAATTCGGGATCGGTGGGGGTTTTTCCGGTAGTGTCGTACACATTTACCCAAGTGCCAACCTTAGCCCAGTTGAATAACCAGTGGGCATCTCCGGGGTATAGGTTGACGCAGCCGTGCGATTGCGGAAAGCCAAGACGGGCGCGCCAATATGCGCCGTGAAGTGCGCGGGCTTTATCAAAGTACATCGTCCAAGGAACGTTTTCGAGGTGGTAGAAGTTGGGGGTGTTCCGCTCCCCGTTCATGGTTTCGCTTTCCTTCTTATCGAACACCTGAAAAAGGCCAGGCTTGGTAAAGAGCGGCTCGGCGCCGCTTGCCATTACCGTAGCGTAAATGAGCTTGTTGTTCTCGTACACCGCCAGCGATTGCTCTGCCAAGTCCACATCGATCCAACTGCCATCCGTTACGCCTTCAGGAGTGCTGGTTTTTGGGGTTACAACTGCCACCGAGCGACCGTTTACCCACTCGTTGATACCAATCATATGCCACGTTTCGCCCTTGATGTTCATGGTTGCCCAAATATCCACTACCGGGTAATCGCTGACGCCGGGGCCGATCTCGCGGACGGGACGGTTGTAGTAGATCTCGGAGGGGGCAGCGTAAACCTGCGTTTGGGTGAAAACAAAACCAAATGGCGCGATGGGAATGTTCTTGATCTCAATACCAGGGAAGGGGGTTTGTACAGTTACGGTAGAACCATCGCCGGGCATATATAAGCCATTGGGAAGAAGGAAGAAGGTACCTTTTTCGGTATCGATTCGTTCGGTGTAAATAACATAGATCAGGTCACCCGGATTGATCACCTGTACAGCGCCTTTTTTCTCGCGGGCGGCATCGATGGAGGGGTAAAAGGCGGTGCCCGTGTCATTGACCAAATAGTAGCGAGCATCGATCACATTCAACTGCGGGTCGGGTGCGGTGTAGGCAAGACCATGGGCTTGGTCGTACACCAAAGAAATTCCATATGCATCACTGGTGACGTCGGTATAGGGGCTGGGATTGGCGCATTCGGCGGGTAGTTCGGTAAAGAAGCCGGGCGCGCATACCAGAACGTTGTTTAGGGTTGGCTGAGTTGAAATGGGGGAAGAAGTAAACGCCTGACTTGAAAGAGAAAGGACGAGGATCAGCGAAATTAATGGAAAAGACGTAGGTTTATTCATAATGGAATTTTATCAAAAAATTAGTCGTGCTATAATTTTATTTTAAAGAACTATGCCATCATACCATACCTTCGAGTTGTCCCTATGAGCCTGATTCCTCCTTCCGGCTATTACTATCCCAACAAGTTTGGATTGCTGGTGATTAGCGCGCTTAAGGACGTGATGGGGCAAAACGGCATTGATGCCATCCTCACCCTCGCTAAATTAGAAGAAATGATCGATGACTACCCCCCAAGCAACCTTGATAAAGCTTTCGATTTTGCCTCTCTTTCTTCCATCCTGATTGCATTGGAAGAGATGTACGGCGGTAGAGGTGGCCGCGGTTTAGCATCGCGGGCAGGAAAGGCGTTGTTTGCCAACGGCTTAAAAGATTTTGGTACGGTTGCGGGTGTAGGCGACCTTGCCCTACGGGTTTTACCCCTCAATTTGAAGGTAAAGATTGGTTTACCGGCATTTGCAACTATTTTTAACCAGATCAGTGACCAGCAGGTGGAAGTGCAGCAGGATGATGACGATTTTTTATGGAATATTACTCGCTGCCCAGTGTGCTGGGGAAGAACTGATGCCGCCAAGCCCGTGTGCCATTTGGCGGCCGGCTTGCTGGAAGAATCATTGCGCTGGGTATCCGGTGGCCGTGAGTTTACCGTTGTGGAAGAAAAATGCCACGCTTGTGGCGACGGTGTTTGCCAGTTCCGCATTTCGGAGCAACAATAAGAATGGGAAAAGCCTGTGCAAATCAATCATAAAATTTTGATCATCGAAGATGACTTTGATATCTCGGAAATGCTCGAGACCTTTTTCATCCAACAAGGCTATGCGGTTACCTCCAGCCATTGGGGTGAAGACGGAATCCGTTCCGCCACTGAAAAACGGCCTGACCTCATCATCCTCGATATCCGACTGCCCGATATCGACGGCTACGAGGTTGCTCGCCGCCTAAAAACGGAGCGCGCCACCAGCGATATTCCCATCATCTACCTCACCGAGCGCCGCGACCGAGCCGACCGCCTAAAAGGGTTGGAACTTGGCGCCGATGATTACATCACCAAGCCCTTTGATATGGCGGAGCTAAAACTGCGCGTTAAAAACGTTATCAGCCGTTACCAACCACAAGTGCTAACCAATGCTCTTACTGGCTTGCCCGATGGTAAATTGGTGATCGAACGCATTGAAGCCGGACGACGGGTTGAGAATACCTTCGTTGTTTTCAACATCCAAAATTTGCCTGCCTTTCGGCAGTTATGCGGTGATGATTTTGCCGACGATGTAGTGAAAAACTCCAGCACCTTGATCCGGAACGCCCTGCGCGATGCCAACATCCTCGAGGGGTTTTTGGGTCACATCACGCCTACCGGTTTCGTCATCATCTTCCGCTCCGCCGAAGCTGAACAGTTCTATTCTCGCTTGGTGCACCGCCTTGAAATGGCAATGGATTTCTTTTACCCGCCCTCCATTGACCGCGCTGAAATTGTGCCCGAGACCAAATTATTACTTACTCATGCCTTTACACTCTCAAAAGATCTTACCCAATATGATCTTGATGAGTTGGTAAATTACTTCATTTCGCTTTAAAAGAAGGACCTTCATGCGCATTATCGTCATTATTCCTACCTATAACGAAGCAGAAAACCTGCCCAAACTGGCCGCCGAGATCTTCGCCCTGCCTTTACCCGATATTAATTTGCTAGTGGTGGATGACCACAGCCCCGATGGCACCGGCCAGATCGCGGACGCCTTGGCTGTTCGGTACGAAGGCCGCATCAAGGTGCTCCACCGCGCTGGCAAATTGGGGCTGCGAACCGCTTATATTGAGGGCTTTTACAAAGCGATGGCGGATGGCGCGGACGCAATCGGACAGATGGACGCAGATTTTTCGCATAATCCCAAAAAGCTGATCGAAATGGCAAAAGCCATCGAAACTCACGATGTGGTGATCGGCAGCCGTTATGTAAAGGGTGGCAGCTTGGATGAGAGTTGGCCATTGTGGCGCAAAATGCTTTCGGCGTTTGGCAATACTTACGCCCGCACCATCCTTGGCATCGATAGCATCAAAGATATGACCTCGGGGTTCCGCATGTGGCGCCGGCTAACCTTGCAGCAAATGCCGTTAAACCGCATCACCTCCAATGGTTACATCTTTCTGGTCGAGATGGCTTATATCGCTTATGTGCTGGGGTTCAGTTTCTTTCAGGTCCCCATCCACTTCCAAGAGCGGGTAAAAGGAAAATCAAAAATGTCGCTGCAGATCCAGTTGGAAGCGGCGGTAAAGGTATGGGAAGTTCGTAGTCACTTCCGTGATCTAAAACAATTAGGGGTCGCTGGCCGATCTACACTTTAGCAAACAACGGAATCAACCGTTGCCATTCTTCAATCGATAGTGTTTCAGCCCGCCGGTTTGAATCCACCTGTTGCGAAAGCAGCAAATCATGGATCTCGGCGGGTTTTTTTTGCAAGGTTGCCGAAAGTGAGTTCTTGAGGGTTTTTCGTTTCTGGCTGAAGCCGGCCTTGGTTAGCTTAAAGAAGGCGTCAATCTGATCTGCCGGTATTACGGGTTGGTCAAAGAGATCTACCCGTAGCACAGCTGAATCAACCTTAGGCACGGGGTTAAAAGCCTCGGCCGGGATGCGATGCATGATGCGCGGCTTGCCGTAGATCTGGATGCTGAGCGAGAGCAGGCTTTGCTCCTCGTGGATGTTGCAAATGCGCTGAGCCACCTCTTTTTGGATGGTTAGGATGATGCGTTTGGGCTTTTTGCTGGCGCCAAGCAAATGTCGGAAGATGGCGGAGGTGATGTAATAAGGCACGTTGGCGACCACCAAAAAATCATCGCTCTGGGCAACCGTGGCTGGGTCGATCTGCAAAATATCGCCCAAAATGACCTGCACATTGGGGTACGCGGCTGTGGTCTTCTTTAACACACGCACAAAACCAGCGTCGATCTCAACACATTTCACCTGTTTGGCTTGCTCGGCAAGGTACACGGTAAGCGTTCCCAAACCGGGGCCGATTTCCAACACCGTTTCGTCTGGCTGAATTTCGGCGCAGTCGGCAATCCTTTGCAAAATATCGGGGTCTTGCAAAAAATTCTGCCCATATTCCTTTTGCGCGCGTAGGTTGTAATCTTTTAAGATGCGGGTGACATCGAGGGTGGGTTTGTCCATAATTATTCTCTCTTAATAGCCAAAGGGGTCGTATGCAGGAGCATCGCCAAGGAAGTATACCGTATGGAAGCCGTACCAGCCCTGGTAATCGGCGTCGCTGTAGCCTAGGTCGATCCAAGGCCGGCCATCGGGGAAGCCGCCGCCCACATCGCCGATCACACCAATGCCGTAGCCCGGGATGTATACCTGAGTGCCAGCCAGCGCGTTGAACAAGCTGGGGATGACCGCCACAACGCCATAGGCCACCTTCATACCGCTGGCTGTGCCGTAGCTGCAGGTGGCTGTGCCGCTTCCGCAAGGCGAGTAAGAAGTTGTGTACATCTCCACCGCCTTCCAGTAATTCACTTTCTTGTTGCCAATCTCGATGGTACCGATAGCCATGCTGGTGGAAACCTGTACCAATTGGTTCACCGGCTCGCTGACCTTGGTTTGCGGCTGTGTAAGGGTGCGGATCACTTCGCCGTCCATGAACGCCTGCCGTTTGCGGCCAAGGCTAAGGCCGGGCACGCCAGCTTGCAGCACCTTTTGCTCGCCGGCGGCCAAGGCATCGCTGCGTTCGTACTCCACCTTGTAAGGTAGGGCTTGGCTGGTGAACTCCATCACCTCGCTAACGCGGTGAAGAACAATGGTGTCGTTCTCCTTCACCTCGATGATATCTATGCCAGTGGGGGCGAACCCAAGCTCGCGTAGGATCTGAGCCGGCTCGCTTTGCGCGCTGCGTCCGGTGTAGGTCTTATCGTCCACCTTTACCTTAACCGGCTTAGAACGGGTAATCCGTATCGTGCTGCTGTCGGCAAGCGGGGTACTGGGTTCTGGCGCGATGATATCCGCACTGTAAAGGGCGAGGTTTTGCCCGTCGAGGAACTCGCGAACCGTGGTGGCAGTGGTTTGGGTTTGGCTGGGTTGCCCGTCGAGAATGTAAGTGATGGTGATGGGGGATTGTTTCGTGCTAACACTTGGAACCGCCTGGCAGGAGGTTAGGATTAGAGTTATTAGCGCGAGGGAACAGAATTTTTGTAGCATAAACTAATTCTAAGGTATTTTTGGCGGCGTTGATAAAGTCCTATTCTTTATTATTATTTCAAACTTGGGCAGGGTCGTAGGCAGGCAAGCTCTGCTCGCGCCGGTGTCCCATCGTGCGCGGAAAAGGGACCGCAAGGTCTCCCAACAGCTTGATCGGCTTGAGCCGAGTGGGAGTACCTATACTTGGGATACCTATCTCTTACCTCCTTAGGAAAAGAAAAGGATCTGATCATGCAAGGGAGACCGACCGGGCAAGGGCAGGTGCTCGGTCATAATGAAGCCACCGATGTCCAGGAAACTGGCGCTAATGTTGAAAACAGGATCCCCTACCCCTTCAGCGCCACCCTGAACTCACGCGCAAGCGTAGTGGCGACCATCACCGGATCATTGCTTCCGCCAATAGCTTTGATGACATGCGTCCCTACTATCACGCCATCGGCCAGGGTGGCGGTTTGGGAGGCTTTTTGGGCGGAGTCGATGCCGAAGCCGATGCAGATCGGCAGATCGGAATGTTGACGGATCTCCGCGATCAGGTCAGGCAGGTTGAGAGCGAAGCTGCTGCCGCTGCCAGTGATGCCGGTGATGCTGACCAGGTAAATAAAGAGGCCTGCGTTCTTGGCCAGTTCTGCGATGCGGTCTTTGGGGGTGGTGGGCGCTACCATTTGGATCAGCGGGATATCGCCCAGCACGGCCAATAGGTCGTCGGCTTCTTCTAGCGGCAAGTCGGGAATGATCAGACCGGCGATGTCCACGGCGCGAATCCGTTCGACAAAGCGTTTGAGGCCAAAGGCCAGCAGGGGGTTGTAATAGCCCATCAGCACCAGGGGGATGGTGACGCCGCGGTGGCGCAGGGTGGCTACGGCTTGCAGGGTCTTCTCGATGGTGACACCGTTGCTGAGTGCCACCTGGGTGGCATGCTGAATGACCGGCCCATCGGCGAGCGGATCGGAAAAGCTCATACCGATCTCGAGGATATCGGCGCCGTTCTTGGCCAACGCTTCAAGCACATCAATGGAGGTGGGCAGGTCCGGATAGCCCATTGGGAAATAGGGGATGAATAATTTGTTGCTACGGTCGAGGTCGCTTATCTTCATTGTTTGCCTGCTTTGATGCTTAAAATAGTATCGAGGTCTTTATCACCGCGGCCGGAGAGGTTGACCAGGATGGCTTGGTCTTTGGCCATCAAGGGGGCCAGCTTCATGGCATACGCCACGGCATGGCTGGATTCGAGCGCCGGCAGGATTCCTTCCAAACTGCACAGAGTGGAAAAAGCTTGTAGGGCTTCGTCATCGGTGATGTTGGTGTAGTGCACGCGCTCCTGGTCGCGCAGCTGGGCGTGCTCGGGGCCGATGGCGGCGTAATCGAGACCGGCCGATACGGAGTGGGTCTCTTCGATCTGCCCATCCTCGTTTTGCAGCACGTAGGTTTTGGTGCCATGGATAACACCGACACTCCCTTTAGAAGGATCACCAAAGCGGGCGGCGTGCTTACCTGTTTCCACGCCCAGCCCGCCGGCTTCCACGCCAAAGATCTCCACATCAGGGTCATCGAGGAAGCCGGAGAAGATGCCGATAGAGTTGGAACCGCCTCCCACGCAAGCCACCAGTTTTTCGGGGTTCTTGCCGGTGAGCTGGTTGAACTGCTGGCGCGCCTCGGTGCCGATGACCGATTGATAGCGGCGCACGATGGTCGGGTAGGGGTGCGGGCCAAGGGCGGAGCCGAGCAGGTAGTGGGTGGTGCCCACGTTGGTTACCCAATCGCGGATGGCCTCGTTGATCGAATCCTTGAGGGTGCGGGTGCCGCTAGTGACCGGCACAACGGTGGCGCCCAACAGCTGCATACGCGATACGTTGGGATGCTGGCGGGCGATATCCACCTCGCCCATATAGACGATACACTCCAGCCCCAGCAAAGCGCTTACGGTGGCGCTGGCAACGCCATGCTGACCTGCGCCGGTTTCGGCCACAACCCGGTTTTTACCCATGCGTTTGGCAAGCAAGGCCTGGCCCAGGGCGTTGTTGATCTTGTGGGCGCCGGTGTGACAAAGATCCTCGCGTTTGAGGTAGATGCGCGCGCCACCCAGCTGGTTAGAGAGCCGCTCGGCGAAGGTGATGGGGGTGGGGCGGCCAACGAAGCTGGCTAACAAGCCATTGAACTGCGCCTGAAAGGCGGGGTCCGCCTCGGAATCGACGAAGGCTTTTTCCAGCTCTATTAAGGCGGGAATGAGCGTTTCTGGAACGAACTGACCACCATAGGGACCAAATTTTGAGGGGAGGAGTGTTTTCATTGATTTTCCAATCTTTTTGGTTATCGCCTATCGGCGTCGCGAACATTTTTAACAAGCTGGCGCACTTTGTGAGCTGATTTTTTACCAAGCATTTCTTCTACCCCAGTGGCGATATCCACCCCCCAAGGATTGGCGTTTTCAATGGCCTCGGCCACATTGGCTGGGGTGATTCCGCCCGCAAGGAAGAACCTTGTTTGGGCGAAGCCACCCATTGCGGTGGGTATTTTTGACCAATCTAATTGGGCGCCTGTTCCGCCATAATAATATGGTACGTTGGCATCCACAAGGAACTGCGGCAAGGCAGGGTGCAAGGGTTGGGGATAAAGGGGAACGTTAGCCGACAGAGGTAGCCCGCGAAAGGCTTTGTAATTTGGGATAGTGAGGCTTAAAGCAAAAGCAGGGTCTTCATCACCGTGCAACTGCGCCGCGTCTAACCCACATTCTTTTACAATTCTTTCAACCTCAAAAACACTCGCATTAACAAATACCCCAACACACAGCAGGTCGTAAGCTCGCCTATGCAGTTCTTCCACCATCACCAGACAATGCTCCGCACTAATGTATCGGAAGGACTTGGAGTAAAAGTTGAATCCCAATATTTCCACGCCAAGATCGGCGCACATCAGCGCGTCATCCAAGGTAGTGATTCCGCAAATCTTGATGACCGTCATGGCCTCGCCCCAACGCTGGCAAGCTCGCGCACCTTGGCGGGGATATCGGTGGAGGTGATGATGCCTTCACCCACCAGTATGCCGTCGATGCCAGCATCCGCTAACTCTTGCACATCTGATGCGCCAATGATGCCCGATTCGGCAACGGTGGTGATGCTACCTGGGATGTGTGGCAGCAGGGATTTGGTGGTCTGCAGAGATACCTCGAAGGTTTTGAGGTTGCGGTTGTTTAAGCCGATGATCTGTATGCCGTTGACACGCAGGGCGGTATCCAACTCGGCGTGGTCGTGCACTTCAACCAAGGGGATGAAGCCCAGGCTGATAGCGCAATCATGCAGGGCTTGCAGGTGAGCCGGCTCCAGGGCCGCCACAATCAGCAGAACGGAATCCGCGCCGAAGAGGCGGGCTTGGAAAAGCTGGCTCTCGTCGATGATGAAATCCTTGCGTAATAGTGGCAGGGTGACGCCGGCTTGTTTTAGATGGGAAAGAGTTACGAGCTTGCCCTGAAAGAATTTCTCGTCGGTGAGCACGCTGATGGCGGCGGCACCATTGGTTTGGTATTGGCTGCCAACCGCCAGCAGGTCCAGGTTTGGAGCTAGCAGCCCTTTGGATGGGGAGGCGCGTTTGAGCTCGGCAATCAGCTTGACCGGATCATTGTTTGATTTTCGGGTGATGGCGGTTTTGAAATTCAGCGGCTGAGGGGTTGCCTGGGCTTGGCGCAGTAGCGTTGGCTTATCCAGGGAAGCCACCTCCAGCTTTTTATGTTCCAAAATGCGGGTAAGGATGTCGCTCATTCCAACGGCTCGTGGATGAAGGACCGGCTGAACTCCACCAAATTTTGCATACTGGCAAGGGCGGCGCCGCTCTCAATTGAGTTGGCGGCTTGCTCTAAAGCGTTTTTTAGATCGCTGGTTTCAATTGAAATGGCTGCCGCGGCATTGAGCAGAACGGAATCGCGAATGGGGCCCTTGAGTGCGCCAGAAAAAAGGGCGCGCATTATGTCAGCATTTTGGTCGGGTGTGCCGCCTTTTAGCTGATCGATGGTGGCGGGCCTTAACCCAAAAACTGAGGGGGTAAGGTCGTATTCTACCAAATCGCCATCGCGAAGCAGGCAAACTTTGTTGGTACCGCAGGTGTTCAATTCATCGGTGCCTGCCGCGCCGATTAACACCATCGCGCCTCGGCTGCCCAAATTTTTCAAGACATCCGCGATGGGACGTACCAATTTTGGAGAGTAGACGCCAGTCAGTTGAATATCAGCGCCGGCCGGGTTGGTGAGTGGACCAAGCACATTAAAGATGGTGCGTTGACCAATCTCTTTGCGTGGTCCGATGGCATGTTTCATGGCGGGGTGAAATTTGGGCGCGAACATAAATCCGATATTGAGTTCGTCGATGGCTTGGCCGACTTGCTCTGGTGTCATCTCTAAATTAAAACCAAGGGCAGAAAGCACATCCGCACTTCCGCACAACGAAGAAGCGGCGCGGTTGCCATGTTTGGCGATCTTCTTGCCAGCTCCGGCAAACACAAAAGCGACGGCGGTGGAAATGTTGAACGTGTGGGCGCCGTCGCCGCCGGTGAAAAAAAAAAAAAAAAGTGGAACGGAGCGATCTTTGACGATTACTTTCACGGCGGCAGCACGCATACCTTCCACCGAGCCGGTAATCTCGTCGATGGTCTCGCCTTTCATGCGCAGGGCTACTATGTATGCGCTCACTTGAGCCGGTGTGGCTTCACCGGTCATAATGACGCCCATAGCGGCTTCGGCTTCCTCACGAGTGAGATTTTCGGAATTTATCACTTTCGCGATATAGGGTTTTAACATAGTGTCTCCGCTAACCAACCCCGCCTTGCAGCGAGAGAAAATTTTTCAGGATCTGTTTGCCGTACTGGGTAAGGATAGACTCGGGATGAAATTGAACCCCATAGGTGTTCTGCCCTTTTACCTTGAGGGACATGATCTCTTCATCGCTGGTAACCGCAGTCACTTCCATCGTTTGGTTGCCTTGCGGCATTTCCACGATCAGCGAGTGGTAGCGCATTACCTCAAATGGGCTGGGAATATCTTTGAAGATGCCTTGGCCGTTGTGAGTGATGAAGCTGGTTTTTCCGTGCATTAGTTGGCCGGCGCGTATTACCTTGCCTCCATTGACAGCCCCAATGCATTGATGGCCCAAACACACCCCGAGCACAGGCACCTTGCCTGAAAAATAGCGCACGCATTCCGCTGATATCCCGCCGTCGGTAATCGGGTCGCCGGGGCCGGGTGAGATCACAAGGGCGGTCACATCCAACTTTTTGACCTCGTCCATTGTGATGGCATCATTTCGGTAAATGACCATCTCCGCGCCAAGTTCGCCAAAGTACTGAACTAGGTTGTAGGTAAAGGAATCGTAATTATCGATCATCAATATCATTTTTGCCCTCCGTATTCACCGAACAGATCCACTTTATCGCTTACTAAATCTGCCGAGTAAGAAAGGCCGGTGCGTTCGCGAACCAGCTCCATGGTGCGGCGGGCTTCACGCTGCATTTTTTGGATGCCTGCATTGAGTACATCCTGCACCATCATTGGATGATTGGTGAAGTAAGCACGTTTCTCGCGGATGGGGCCGAGGAAATTATTGAGCGCGATGGTTAACTTTTCCTTCACTTCCACATCACTCACTTTACCAGTTCTGTAACGTTCTTTCAGGTCGGCAACTTCATCTTTCTTGGTGTTGAATGCATCGTGATAAATGAACACTGGGTTATCTTCTGTGTGGCCGGGGTCGGTGGCGCGAAGGCGGGTGGGATCGGTGTACATCCCTTTCACCTTGGTGGCAACGGTGGCGGCGTCATCTGAAAGGTAAATGGCATTGCGAAGGCTTTTGCTCATTTTGTTCTTGCCATCAGTGCCGATCAGCATCGGGATATCGCTGAGCATGTCTTGGGGTTCGGCGAAAGTTTGGCCGTAAATGGTATTAAATCGGTTGGCGATCTCGCGGGCAAGCTCGACATGGCTTTGGTTATCCTTGCCTACTGGCACCACGTTGGCGCGTGGCAGCAGAATATCGACTGCTTGCAAGACAGGGTAGCCTAGCAAGCCAAAGGGCATCGAACTGATATGGGCATCCCTAGCCATTTCTTTGAGGGATGGGATGCGCTGCAGGCGGCTAACCGAGACCAGCATCTCGAAGATGAGGTTGAGCTGAAACGTTTCGGGAATAGCCGATTGTACGTAGATAGTACTCTTGTTGGGGTCGATGCCCACCGATAGATAATCGATAGCGATCTCGCGGATGTAAAAAGGTAGGTCTTTGATGTAGTTTGGCTCTGGCTTGGTGGTGAGTGTATGCAAATCCGCGATAATGAAAAACGAATCGTATTGGTCTTGCAAGCTGAGACGATTCGCAAGAGAGCCTACGTAATGGCCGAGATGTAATTTGCCGGTGGGGCGATCGCCTGTCAGCAAACGTGGTTTTGGGGTTTTGTTTGTCATATCCATTTGTCCTTTCACATCAAACTTTCGGTTAATTCGATTGCCTTTAACATTGCGGAGGCTTTGTTGATGGTTTCTTGATACTCGGCTTGCGGGACGGAATCCGCAACGATGCCGGCTCCGGCTTGCACGGTAAAGCGGTTGCCTTCTACTACTAAAGTGCGGATGGTAAGGCAGGTATCCATGGCACCATCGAAGCCGAAATACCCCACCATGCCGCCGTATGCTCTTCTGTGGTTCTGCTCCAAAGCGCTGATGATCTCCATGGCGCGGATCTTTGGCGCGCCGGAGACGGTGCCAGCTGGGAAGGCGGAGCGAACTAGGTCGAAAGCGTTCAGCCCCGGCTTTAGCTGCCCTTCTACGTTGCTTACCAAGTGCATCACGTGGGAGTATTTTTCTACAATGATGAAGTCGGTTACGTTCACACTGCCAAATTGGCATACGCGGCCGAGGTCGTTGCGGCCAAGGTCTACCAACATTACATGCTCGGCATTCTCCTTAGGGTCAGCGATCAAATCCTCCATCAGCTGTTGGTCTTCCAACGGAGTTTGGCCACGTTGACGGGTTCCGGCAATGGGGCGCAGGCTGGCGATATTGTTTTCCAAACGAACGAACATTTCGGGGCTAGAACCAACGATGAAATAGGGTTGATCAAGTGCTTGGCCGAGATCGAAAAAGTACATATAGGGGGATGGATTGAGCCGGCGCGAGGTACGGTACACGTCGAATGGGTCGGCGGCAGAGACTTTACTGAATTGCTGTGACAGAACCACCTGAAAAATATCTCCCCCTTTTATGTTCTCCTTAGCGGTGATAACTTTTTCTTCGAAATCGGCTTGCATCATATTCGCAACGGGTTTCTCAGAGGGAATCAGTTTAGCTGGTGGAATGCTCAGAGGGGTGTTGATCTTCCTCAGCACCTCTTCAATGCGGGCATTTGCTGTCTCCTCGTTTTCATCCAACAAGTGGGTGATGACAAAGACGCTGCGGCGGGCATGATCGAAAGCGATGATGGTATCGGTAAGCAAGTAGTGCGCAAGGGGTGCTGTGCTTGGTTTGATGTCTTTTTGCAGGCTTGGTTCGAAAAATTTGATCATTTCAAACCCCATATACCCCACTAAACCGCCGATAAAGCGTGGCAATCCTTCGACACGCTCTACCGTTGTGCCGCCGATTTGGCTGTGAAGAAAAACAGTTGGGTCTTCGCCGGGGAGCAAGTTCTTGATGGATTTTAACCCATCCTTGTGGATTTGAATGTGATCGTCAAACAAAATGTATTGTGCCACAGGGTTTATACCAATGAAGGAATAACGCGCGATCTTATCCCCACCCTCCACCGATTCTAACAAAAAGGAGGGGTTCTCGTTCTTCACCTTTAGGTAAACACTGATTGGTGTATCTAGGTCGGCAGTAATTTCTTTGTAAATGGTTCGGATCGTTTTATTATTCATAAGCATCCTAGCGGGGTCCAACTTTCTTTAAACAAAAAATCCCGATCTGTCCTATAAAGGGACGAGAAGGGATTCCCGCGGTGCCACCCAGTTTAGTATCAACGATACTCACTTGATCATCAGCAAAGGAGATGTACTCAGTTAGTGATGCCGCACAATAACGGTTGCGGTTTACGGATCGGTGTACTTGGCGTTTGCCGTTCTACCTCTCAACTCAATGGTCCATTCACATTTTGCGCTTTTACCCTATTCTCACCGATCGAGGGCTCTCTGAAAATCGCTTTTAATGCTACTCGTCCATGTCAACGTTTTTAGCTATTTAATTGTTGTAATTATATGCAAGCCTGAGACGATGTCAAGGCGGAAAAATATCAAATGTGGCACTCACAAAGAACGGGAGAAAGAATAAAATCTGTTCATTTTTTTTCAACTGGGTTTTTACCTTTATTGACGCGAATGAGACCTGTTCAGTGGAACAGATCGTAAAGACAAGGTTCAATCAACCATCACACCTTTGCATAATCTATGGGTTTTTCTCTTCCTGCTAAACTATTTCTGAGAAGGTACCCGGTTTACTTTTTTCGATTCGCCATCAAGTAAAAAATAACCAACCATGCCAAGTATACCAATAGGCCATACGTTTTAAGTGTAAAGACGTTCGGATCGATAAATGGGTCGAGTGATTTGAAATCGGTTGAGGAATTGATGGCAAATAAACCAAATACTGCCGCGCCGCCGGCGACTAATATTGCCTTCATCAGCGCATCCTGCTTTTGGGGGTTGGTAAAGGTGGTAAACGGAAAAACAGACCAACGAAAAGCCAAAAAAGAGATAATCCGATCTTGGTAGGAGTAAGAAGGGACATTAAAGTAAATGAATAAGACCGGTACTTTGATCTCAAAGAAATGCACGATGATACAAGGAAAAAGTAGAAAGACCACCAAGTAGTGAGTGTTTTAGGATGCGATAATTGGGGGACGTGGCTTGATCTCCTTAGAATTTTGGTCAAATTATATTGCATTTAGAGCGGTAAAGAGGCAGGCTCACATTTTCGGAATGTTTCCCCGAAAGTGGCTTGGGAATTTAACGACACGTTAAGCCTTCAGGCCACGCTTTTCATCAATGAAATGAAAAAAACGCCATCAGAAATATTCCGATGGCGTTTTGATTTCCAATGTTTAGAGCGAATTAGCGCAGAGCATCCCAGCCGGCGTACTTGGCGGTGTTGCCAAGCTCGGCTTCAATGCGTAGCAGCTGGTTGTACTTTGCTACACGGTCTGAACGGGCGGGAGCGCCTGTCTTAATTTGGCCGGTGTTGAGCGCTACAGCCAAATCGGCGATGGTGGCATCTTCGGTTTCACCAGAGCGGTGGCTGGTGACAGCCCGCCAACCCGCGCGGTGACAAGCTTCTACAGCTTCGATGGTCTCGGTGAGAGAACCAATCTGGTTCACCTTCACTAGCAAGGCATTAGCGGCATTTTCTTTGATACCTCGGCGAACGCGTTCTGGATTGGTCACTAGCAGGTCATCACCAACGATCTGGCATTTGTCGCCAAAGGTGGCAACTGCTAACTTCCAGCTTTCCCAGTCATCCTGGGCTAGACCGTCTTCGATCGATACGATGGGGTAGTCTTTTACCCATTTCGCCCAAAATTCGACCATTTCGGTACCGGTAAGCATTTTACCTTCTTTACGAAGGTTGTATTTGCCGGTCTTCTCGTCAAAAAGTTCAGAGGCGGCGGGGTCAAGCGCGATGGCAACATCAGCACCGCGGCCGGCTTTGAAGCCAGCTTTGGCAACAGCAGTCAAGATCACTTCAATGGCTTCGGCGTTGCTTTTGAGGGCAGGAGCGTAACCACCTTCATCACCAACCAAGGTGGCATAGCCTTTTTCTTTTAGGACGGATTTGAGAGCATGGTAGATCTCAGCACCCCAGCGAAGGCCTTCGGTGAAGGAAGGCGCGCCAAATGGCATCACCATAAACTCTTGCATATCGGTAGATTGCCAGGCTGTGTGCGCGCCGCCATTGAGGATGTTCATCATTGGAACGGGCAGTACGTGGGCGTAAACGCCGCCGATGTAACGGTAGAGAGGCAGCCCCAAGCTATTGGCGGCGGCTTTGGCTACAGCCAAGGATACGCCTAGGATGGCGTTTGCACCGAGTTTGCTTTTGTTGGGGGTGCCGTCGAGTTCTAGCAATTCCATATCGATGGCTTTTTGGTCGGTGGCATCCCAGCCGAACAGGGCATCTGAGATCAGATCGTTGACATTTTCAACAGCCTTAAGGGTGCCTTTGCCGCCGTAACGGCCTTTGTCGCCATCTCGAAGTTCGAGAGCTTCGTGAATGCCAGTGGATGCGCCTGAGGGAACAGCAGCTCTGCCCCAGGAACCATCGCCTAATACTACTTCAACCTCAACGGTTGGGTTGCCGCGGCTATCTAAGATTTCGATCGCGGAAATACTTTCAATTGTTGTATCCATTTTGTTTCTCCTAAAATTGAACCCACAAGGTTACCGATGCGGGATGATAAACGTAGTTATTTGTTCGCTTGTTTCGCAATGGCTTTAAGGAAGCCGACAAACAAAGGGTGTGGCCGATTTGGCCGAGAGAGGAACTCGGGATGGAATTGGCTTCCGACCATATAAGGGTGGTCGGCAATCTCTGATATCTCAACCAATTTTCCATCAGGAGAAAGACCTGAAAAAACCATTCCAGCTTTCTCAAATTCTTCGCGGTAAGTGTTGTTAAATTCCCAACGATGCCGATGGCGCTCTTCTATCTTATCACTACCGTAAGCGTTGGCAGCCAAGGTGCCTGTTTTTAGCATACAAGGATAAAGCCCAAGACGCATTGTTCCACCCATATCAGTGATCGACCTTTGGTCGTTCATCAAGTCGATGACTGGATGGGTAGACGCGCGATTGAATTCGCTGCTGTTGGCGTCTTCGAAGCCCAATACATTGCGGGCAAATTCTATACACATAAGTTGCATTCCGAGGCAAAGCCCTAAGTATGGTATCTTGTTCTCACGGGCAAATCGAGCGGCCATGATCTTACCCTCGGTTCCTCGTGAGCCAAAACCACCAGGAACAATGATGCCGTGCGCGTCTTGAAGTTTTTCAAGGTCCTTATCTCGCTCCAGATCAGCGGAATGGATCCAATCGATCTCGGCTTCTACACCTGCTTCTAAAGCTGCGTGCTTAATTGCCTCGCGTACCGAAATATAGGCGTCTTCCAACTCCACATATTTGCCAACCAAGGCGATCTTAACGCTCGGTTTGGGAGTGTTCACCCGATCCACAATCTGTTCCCATTCGCGATAATCAGGCTTTTTCCGTGGTTCAAGCTTTAACATTCCTAAGACATAATCGGGAAGGCCAGTTTTTTCAAGGAGGAGGGGAATTTCGTAAAGAACTTTGGATGTGACCATAGGAACAACGGCATTTCGATCTACGTCGCAGAAAAGGGCGATCTTGTCGCACAAATCTTTCGCCACTGGATGGTCCGAGCGAGCAATGATGATGTTGGGGGAGATACCAATAGAGCGCAATGCAGCTACAGAATGCTGGGTAGGTTTGGTTTTGAGTTCGTGGGTGGCGCCAATATAAGGAAGCCAAGTAACATGAACAAAGAGAACGTTCTCGCGGCCTACTTCGCTGCGCAATTGGCGTAAAGATTCTAGGAAGGGTTGTGATTCAATATCACCCACCGTTCCGCCAACCTCGCAAAGCACAATATCGGGGTTAGTTTTCTCGGCTACCAATGAAATTCGGCGTTTGATCTCGTTGGTAATATGTGGGATGACCTGAATCGTCCCACCCAAGTAATCGCCTTTACGTTCCTTGGTAATGATCTCGTTGTAAACTTGGCCGGCAGTAAAGTTACTCACTCTA
>CAZSLN010000002.1:52561-63310 GCA_964607645.1 uncultured Anaerolinea sp. | reverse complement strand
CTGCCGGTGTTGTTGCGCAGACGCAGGGGACGATCGTAATGTCCAAGATCGAGATCCGTTTCAGCGCCGTCATCTAGAACAAATACTTCACCATGTTGGTAGGGGCTCATCGTCCCTGGATCTACGTTGATATACGGGTCGAGTTTTTGTACGGCGACGTTGAAGCCTCGTTCTTTTAAGGTTCTACCCAATGCTGCTGCGGTGACACCTTTACCAACAGAACTAACCACACCACCTGTAAAAAATATGTACTTCGTAGTCATTTGTCCTCGCTCGCGTATAATGGTTTGAAGTTCCCTTGAAAAATGTTCTATAACCTTAAAATTATAATCTTAAAAACCACCTATTCTTGATGATATTTTTATTAAAATTTTACCGTTCGGATTTTTTTTTAACAACACCATTTAGACTGTATACTAGAAGGGGATTGGAAAGAAAAATTTTTTGTGATTAATTTTAAAAAATAATCTTAAAAAATCTAAATGCGTTATAATTAAATATCTTAACATTGGTGGTTTTCTGAGAATAGAATGACAAATACCGAACTAAAAGTTGATCTGAGGAATATAATTGATCACTTGCAGGATATTATCTGCAGTTTTCTACCTGACCCCATACCTACTCTGGTTTACACTAATTTCGCTATTAGTGAGTATACTTTTTACGACCCCAAAGAATTCTATCAAGATCCCTCATTATTTTTTCAGATCATTCACCCAGATGATCTTGAGATGGTTAAACAATATTTTGCTGGAGATGCCCCCCGGGAAGCTTCTTTTAGAATCCTTCGGCGAAATGGGGTAGTTCTTCCCGTCCATGCTCGTTTTTCAAATTTGTACAATAAAGGTACAACCTTAACCTCGATTCAATTGGTCATGCGGGTATTGGTAGATACAAGCTTACCTACGAATATTAAGGCGGATCAGTTTGAATCTGATCAACGGATAAAACGATACATCGAAGAGTTGTCGATCATCGCGGATATTGGCCGAACCCTAGGTGAAAACCTCAACATCGAGGAGATCTATCATCGCCTTGGTGTAAGTGTTAAACGGATGTTCCCTGATTCGCCTATCTTTTTTGTTTCAAGGTATCTTCCTGAAATAAAAAAAATATCTTGTATGTACGGATTGGTGGAAGATGAGGAATTGGATATTACCCAAATCCCTCTAGCTGATCTAGACTATTCCGAGCAAGGCACCCAGACAAAAGTAATTCTTGAAGGAAAACCGCTAATCATTCCTGATCTGGTTGCCCACCGCGGTGGCCCCCAAAACATTGGTACTTTAGTGGGTAGTGAAGGGGAGTTCCAAATTCCTCGATCATCGATGCTTGTTCCAATGATGGTTAAAAATCAGGTATTGGGGGTGGTGCAAGTGCAATCCGCCTCTGTCAACCGGTTTTCCGAGGATGATGTTCGGTTATTGGCAGTAGTAGCGAATACCGCCGCATCGGTGATTCAAAGCGCTTATACGCTCAACCTATTAGTGGAAGCTTATGACAAAACCATCGAAGGATGGGGGCAAGCTGTTGAATTGCGGGATCGTGAAACAAGCGGCCATAGCCTAAGGGTGGCTGCATTAACCGTAGAAGTTGCTCGGCGATTAGGAATGATCGGAGAAGAGATCGTAAATATCCGACGTGGAGCTTTGATGCACGATATTGGCAAGCTTGGCGTGCCAGACTCGATTTTGTTAAAGAATGGTCCCTTGGATCTGGATGAGATCGTTGAAATGCACAAACATCCGCAATATGCCTATGATATGCTAAAGAATATTACTTTTATGAAAGACGCCCTGGAAATTCCCTATTATCATCACGAAAAATGGGATGGAACCGGATATCCTCATAGATTAAAAGGAAAAGACATACCCCTGAGTGCTCGTATCTTTGCTGTGATCGATGTCTACGATGCCTTATTATCCGACCGGCCATATCGCAGAGCTTGGACGAATAAGCAAGTAATGGATTACATCGAAATGAATTCCGGTAGTTTTTTCGACCCTGAGATCTGCAAAATTTTCCTTCAAATGATCAATGAAAAGGATAATTCTCTGCTCACTGCCTGAATGGAATAAATGGTGTTTAATTGAGTAGCCGGCGAATGGTTTAATAACCTTTAGCCGGCTTTTTGTTTGGGAGGGGATTTGTAGCGATTGGTAAAAACTCCAATTCGAAAAACTATTCAATTTATGTTAAACTAAACAGTTGCATTTAACAAGGATACTTATGACTGAAACTACACCAAGCCTGATCGTTGGATTAGGCAACCCCGGAAAAGAATACGCTTCCAACCGCCATAATATTGGTTTTATGGCGGTGGAATTATTTGCCAAACAACATAAGATCATGAATTTGAAAGTGCAGGGAAAGGCAATTGTCTATTCCGGTACGTTGCATGGGGGCAAGTTGATCGTAGCAAAACCTCAAACGTTTATGAACTTATCAGGTCAATCTGTCCAATCCTTGGTCAATTTTTATAAGATCCCGCTGGATAGGATCATTATTGTGCACGATGATCTAGATCTCCCCTTTGGTGTTCTTCGTATTCGCCCTGATGGTGGGGCTGGCGGCCAAAACGGTATACGATCCATCATTGAAAAACTTGGAACGAACGAGTTTCCGCGCCTTCGTGTTGGTATTGACCGCCCCCCGGGAAGGATGGATGCTGCCGCTTACGTGCTGCAGGATTTCAATAAAGATCAAAACGCCGAACTACCAGCTTTGCTGGAAAAAACCGTAGACGGACTGAACACCTGGCTTGAAAACGGGATCATGGACGCTATGAACAAATTTAATAACAAATAAAATGGAATCCATTCTCTCCCATATTCGGGATTTGCACGATTACGAACACTTTTCTGCCCAAATTAAAAATGATAGGTCGCTTTACCCTATCACCGTACCACGATCATTTCGATTGCCACTGCTTGCGTCGCTTTATCAAGAACTAAACCGCCCCATCGTAATCGTTTCAGATCGCTTCGACCATGCCTCGCGCTTGTTTGATGAAATGGGAGCTTGGTTACCCAAAAGCCCGTGTTATCTCTTTTCAGAACCAACTCCGCTTTTCTACGAAGACGCAACTTGGGATCTTTCCATCAGGCAAGAGAGATTGCGTGTACTCACTCTTCTCTCTAGCTACAATATCCCCTTCGCAAAAAAACCAGTTGAGCCTCCAATTATCTTTACTTCCACCCGCGCTCTAATGACTCGCACCATCCCACGGCGTGATTTTATTCGCAATTGTAAAAAGCTAACGATTAACACCCAAGTTAACCCTGAATCTTTGTTTGCTGACTTGTACCGTTTGGGCTACATCACCAGTGATATTGTCCTTGAGCCCGGGCAAGTTTCGAAGCGTGGTGGCATTTTAGATATTTGGGTGCCGAGTGCCGACCAGCCCTTCCGCATTGAGTTTTTTGATGTGGAGATCGAGTCGATTCGCAAGTTTGACCACGCTACACAACGAACCTTAGAAACGCTCGACGAAATACTCATCACCCCAGCGCGTGAGTTTATTGTTCCCGAACAGGATCATGACCAAGTGTCCACCCCTGATGATGCGCGTGAGTTCAACATTCCGCTTTATCACAAGGCAATCGAATCACTGGTTGACCACTTACCGAAGCGCAGTTTGGTGTTCCTCATCGATCCACATATGATCGAAGGAAACTCAAACGAGATCGAAGAACAAGCCATAAAACTGCGCAATGAATTGGTAACCGACGGATTATTAGATGAAAAATTCCCTGTTCCATATATGGCTTGGGGGGAGATTTATGATTCTTTGGATTCGCAGACCGTTTACAAATTTAGCCATGAAGTGGAAGGCACTCCCGAAGAATATTTTCAGGATGTGCTTAGTCATGATGAACGTTTCGCCGGGAAACTAAAACCTTTCGTAGAATACCTTTTTGAAAAAGTGATGGCGGGCGACGAAGTAGTTCTCACCTCCCGACAATATGAGCGATTGCAGGAATTATGGCGAGAACACATTCACGGGCTAAACCTTAGTCCAACCGAATTGGATCTTCTGGAACGAAATCTTAGGTTTCATTCTTTAGAGATCACCGAAGGTTTTAAATTACGTACCACTCGCGGTGATTTGCACCTGATCACTGATTCAGAGATCTTTGGATGGGAAAAAGTTCACTCCCGCAAAGTTCGAAATGTCCAGTTCCAGGGCTCCCCTGAGGCGATCTATGGGGACTTGAAGATCGGAGACGCGGTTGTACATGTGGATTATGGCATCGGAAAATTTACTGGCATGGTCAAACGCATGCTCGATAACTATGAGCGTGAATACATTGTTGTAGAATACAAAGGCGGCGACCAATTATTTGTTCCTATCTTCCAGGCAGACCGCATTACACGTTACATCAGCACGGATGGAACCGCGGCATCTGCTACCCGGTTAGGGACACCAGAGTGGACCAACGCCAAGGCGAATGTTAAGGAAGCCGTAAAGAAAGTTGCTGAAGATTTGTTGCAGCTGTATGCGCAGCGCCAAACGGTGAAGGGGTACACATTTCAACCTGATACAGTTTGGCAAAAAGAATTGGAAGATAGTTTCCCATTTGTTGAAACCAAGGATCAGCTCACTGCTTTAGCGGATATCAAAAAAGATATGGAATCAGCAAGACCAATGGATCGGTTGCTGTGCGGCGATGTTGGGTATGGCAAAACGGAGGTGGCTTTACGAGCCGCCTTTAAAGCAATACAGGATGGTAAACAAGTGGCTGTTTTGGTGCCAACTACTGTTCTTGCTTTACAACACTTCGAAACCTTTCGGCAGCGTCTCGCGGCTTTTCCGGTGACAATCGAAATGTTATCGCGCTTTAAGACGGCGCACGAACAAGATGCCATTATCAAACGGCTTAGTGAAGGTTCTGTAGATATTGTTATCGGCACACACCGATTAATGTCGCAGGATGTTTCTTTCAAAGATCTGGGCTTAGTGATCATCGATGAAGAACAGCGTTTTGGTGTGACACACAAAGAGCACTTAAAAAATCTCCGAGTGGAAGTTGATGTTCTCACACTAACTGCTACCCCTATCCCGCGTACCTTATATATGGCACTATCGGGAGTAAGGGATATTTCGAATCTAAATAGTCCGCCTGAAGAACGGTTGCCAGTGGTAACCCATATTGGGCCTTATTCTCCAAAGGTGGCACGCCAAGCTATTTTACGCGAGTTAGAACGCGGCGGTCAGATCTTTTTTGTTCACAATCGGGTGCAGACCATCCACTCGATGAAGATGCATCTCGAGAAACTGGTACCTGAGGCAAAAATTGGTATCGGGCACGGGCAGATGGATGAGAAAGAACTCGAAAAAGTGATGCATAACTTTACGGATGGCAGCATTGATCTGCTGCTCTCTACCACCATTATTGAGAGCGGGCTCGATATTCCAAACGCTAATACGCTTATCATCGACCGGGCAGATACTTTTGGACTGGCTCAGTTGTATCAGTTGAGAGGAAGGGTTGGTCGAGCCTCCAATCGGGCTTACGCTTACTTCTTCCGCCACCGAAAGCGCCTGCCCACTCTAGAAGGTCAAGAACGTTTGGATGTGCTAGCCGAAAACACTCATCTTGGTGCGGGCTACTCCATCGCTATGCGAGACCTCGAAATTCGAGGAGCTGGTGAACTTTTAGGGATGCGGCAATCGGGACATATCGTGTCCGTTGGTTTCCATTTGTACACGCGCATGCTCGCAACAGCGGTAAAACGTCTTAAGAACGCGATGAAGTCTCTCGCCGCGGAACAGGGTTTGGAACTCCCAGTGCATCTCGATGAAAATACCCCCTTGTTTGAAGAGGAATTGAAAGAACCAGTAACGGTAGAATTACCGCTTGCCATCGGGTTGCCCTCCGCTTACATTCCAAAACAAGAAATGCGCTTGCGTATCTATCGACGTATCGCCTCGATGCGAGATGAGGAAGAATTGATACCATTAGCGATGGAATTTGAGGATCGATTTGGGCCGATGCCGGAGATGTGTAAAAATCTATTCTTTCAAATGAGGATAAAATTGATGGCGGATACTGTTGGCATTGCCTCTGTTTCTGTTGAAAACAATCAGGTGGTCCTTAAATACCATAACATAAGCGATTCGATCGCCAACCGTGTACTGCGTGATCTTTCTCCGATCATACGAGGGGGAAAAAACGCTTATTGGTGCAATATTATGAAGGGTGAGGATTGGCAAAAAGAGCTGATTGAAATTCTAATTTCCCTAAAACAACGAACGATTACCATCTAAAAGAAGACCCCCGCTTTGCCGTGTGTTACAGAGTTTTGAACCTGCAAAAGCAGGTGGGCACCTAATCGAATCTTTCGCCTTGGCCAAGGCCTATCGCGTCATATCAATATAGCGGTACCCTTTTTTAAAGTGTTGGCTCAAAACCGAGTGTGCAACATCACGAACATTGCAGGGTTAACTATGTTATACCACATTTGATTTCGCTTAAGATTAGAACGGAAGGGTGATTTTTTCTAACAAGGCACACGAATTTTGCCAATCCGTGGTGGTAATTTTTGCAATAGTTTTCTGATGTGCTCGGTGCAATGCGATTACATACAATTCTCTGCACACGTGTTGGAAACCCTTACTTATTAGGAATTTTCGGTTAATGCCCTATCACATCTGGCGGGCTGTCTTTTAGTAGGTTTACCGCATGAGGAAGCAATTGTACTACCAACCCAAAGATCTCTCGAGCTGCTTTGGGGTTCCCTGGTAGATTAAGGATGAAGGTGCTTTTGCGAATGCCTGAAATGGCACGGGAAAGCGGCGCGTTTTGGGTAAAATCCAGCGACTTTGCCCGAATGTACTCATCAATGCCAGGCGTGAAGCGTTCGATCAAGGGATGGGTTGCCTCTGGAGTAATATCTCGCGGGGCAAAGCCGGTGCCACCATTGGTAAGTATCACATCTACTTCGCGGTCATCAGTCCACTTCTGAATAAGCTCTTGAATTGGGGCAACTTCGTCTGGTACCAATCCAGTTTTTGTTACTTCCCAAAGGTTTTCTTCTACCAGTTCTTCGAGAACTTTACCCGAAATATCTTCCCTTTCACCTCGAAAAGAACGATCTGAGATGGTAATGATGCCAAAGCGTATGCTCATAGTAAATTCTTCCCAAAGATTTTGATATCATCCATCGATTGCCACTCACGCTTTTCATAAAAGTGCTCTAGGTTCGGATTCCCTTGCTTAACTAACAGGTACGCTTTTATGCAGCCTCGTGCCTTTAACCGGGCTTCAATTTCCTTCAACATGCGATCCCCCAACCCCCGATGTTGGTGCTCTACAGTGATCGCCAAGTGATATATCAATCCACGGCGGCCATCGTAACCGCCGATCACCGAACCGATGATTTGCCCCTTTTCCTCAGCGACCAAAAATAGGTCGGGGTCAAGGCGGAATTTTTTTTCTAGCTCTATTAGGTCATCCGAACGGCTGATACCGATTCCCGGTCCTACCGAGCCCCATAATCGAATCAACGAAGTGTATTCATCGGGAAGGTTTACCTGCCTGATCTGGTAAGACTCCGCCATAACTAAACCGATTTCAGAATATCAAACAGGGATTCGGGCATATAAGGTTTCAATAAAAAGGCGTTTGCTCCAGCGTTTACACTCTGTACACCTAGTTCCATACCCGATTGAAGTACAACAAAGATAGATGATAAGTTAGGATCATTTTTTATCTGCTTGGTAACCTCGATGCCGTCCTGAAAATCCATATGAATGTCTAGCAAAACGATATCGGGCATTTCACGACGAACGGTTTCCACAATCTCTTCATTCTCATTATAGGCAATCGGCAAAAACCCCTCGAGTTCAAGAAGGGTGCACAATAACGAAAGCATCGTTGAATCATCTTCAGCAATGAGAATTTTCTTCATCGGTCAAAAGTCATTTCTGAGCTGGTTGTGAGGGTTCCGCGGGTCTTTTGGGATCTAACGCCGCCAACAGAACGTCTTCAACATTTTCAGCAAATATAAATTTCATTTGATCTTTCACTTCTTGAGGAACATCATCAAGATCTTGTTCATTTCGTTTGGGCAAGATGATCGTCCGTAAACCGCTGCGATGGCCGGCAAGAACCTTTTCCTTTACTCCACCGATAGGCAGCACTTGACCGCGAAGAGTGATCTCTCCCGTCATTCCTAGGTTGGGTTTAACGATCTTCCCTGAGATGAGCGATGTGAGGGCGGTAACCATAGTCACCCCCGCTGACGGCCCATCCTTAGGGGTGGCTCCCGCCGGAACATGCATATGAATATCGGATGTGTCGTAAAAGGTAGGGTCGAGATCAAGATCGATTGCATGGGAACGCACATAGGATAAGGCTGCCTTGGCGGATTCTTGCATCACATTTCCAACAGAACCGGTAATCTGAAAACCCTTGGCTCCGGGCATTTTTGTAGCTTCGATAAAGAGAACATCCCCGCCGTACGGCGTCCACGCCAGGCCGGCGGCAACACCGGGAATGGACGTTCGAATGTTTACTTCTTCGGGACCTTGGAAGGGTGGGTTATTGAGGTAGGTCTTGATATCAGATGGTTGAATGATAATTTTTTGGCCAATCCCTTCAGCTACCTTGGTTCCGATCTTGCGGCACACGCTCCCAATGTTACGTTCTAGGTTTCGTACTCCGGCTTCCCGGGTGTATTGCTGGATGATGCATGATAACGCTTCATCCTTGAAGGCGACTTCTTCCAAGCGCAAACCGTTTTCACGGATCTGGCGTGGGATGAGGTATCCTTTGGCAATCTCAATCTTCTCTCGTTCGGTGTACCCAGATAGAGTAATGATCTCCATTCGGTCGCGCAAGGGTCCGGGGATGGTTTCGAGGGTGTTGGCAGTAGTGATGAACATCACCTGTGAAAGATCGTAAGCGACTTCTAAATAATTGTCGCGAAATTCGCCATTCTGTTCTGGATCTAACACCTCGAGTAATGCTGAGGCGGGGTCACCATGAAAATCATTGGTTAATTTATCAATTTCATCGAGCATAAAAACTGGATTTTTCGATTCGATTCGGCGTAAAGATTGCAAGATTCGCCCAGGCATAGCCCCAATGTAAGTACGGCGGTGGCCGCGGATCTCAGCTTCATCTCGAATGCCCCCTAACGAGGCGTGAATAAATTTTCTTCCCATATCATGGGCAATAGATTGGCCAAGCGATGTTTTGCCGACACCAGGTGGGCCAACAAAACAGAGAATGACGCCTTCACGTTCCTTGCGGATCTCATCTGTAGATTCGGTATGTTCGGCTTTTCGGTCGAGCTTAAGTTTTCGTATAGCCAAAAATTCAAGAATGCGCTCTTTTATATCATCCAAGCCAAAATGGTCTTTTTCCAACACTTCTCGGGCGTGATTAATTTCGAGGTTGTCTACCGTTGCGGTGGTCCAAGGGATCGATACCAGCCAATCGAGGTAGGTACGTATTACACCGTACTCAGCCGAGGAAGAGGGAAGCTTGGATAACCGATCTAACTCGCTAAATGATTGTTTTTCCGCTTCCTCTGGCATTCTCGCTTCGGTGATCTTTTTGCGGAATTCATCTACTTCAACTGATGTTTCATCGCGGTCGCCGAGTTCCTTTTGGATGGCTTTGAGCTGTTCACGCAAGAAGTATTCTCTCTGAACTTTATCGATCTCAGAGCGGGCCTCATTTTGGATCTTTTGCCCTAACTGCAATACTTCTGTTTCGCGAACCAAAAAGGCTACCAGACGATGCAATTTTTCGGTAGCGGAGGTGATCTCTAATAAGGTTTGCGCTTCTTCCAATTCTATGCGCTGAAAATTCGCGATTTGATAGACGGTTTGAAGTGGGTCTTCAATAGTAGTGATGGAAGAAACCAATTCCTTGGGGAAGGATGGGATAAGGTTGGCGATGAAGGCGAATTGGTCACGAGCATTTCGGGCAAGAGCGTCAATTTCCAACCCGGTTTCAACGATTTCAGGAATACGCTCGATTCGGGCGGTCATGTAAGGTTCTGTTTGGATGATCTCGAGAATCTTAAACCGTTCAGCACCCTGAACCAATAGACGAATTGTGCCATCAGGCGCGCGCAACAAACGATGAATAGAGGAAAGAGTACCGATCTTATAAAGATCTTCTGGCTCGGGGGTCTCTTTGTTTGGGTCCATCGCGGCAACTAAACCGATCATCCGAGAACCAGATACAACATCATCCACCAAGCGAATTGATCGTTGTTGGCCAATCGTGAGTGGAACAGCGGTCTGTGGAAAAACGACAACACCCCGTAAGGGAAGGATGGGCACGATATCAGAATCGGTGGTGAGTTCCGGAGGGTTATCTAATACGGCCTGAACATTTAAGTCTGGCTGTTTTGGGGTGATCTTGGTAAAAATGGAGGGTAAGAACATGTCAAGGAGATCGATGTCATTTTCATCGATCCATTCAAACAATTCGGCAGGCGTAGTGTGCCATCGTGAGGCAGGCATAAATAGTTGGGTTATCCTTTATTCGTTTTTCGTTAGTTTAGGTAATGTGATGAGTAAAAATCCATCCAAATATTCAGCTCTTGAGTTTTCCTCATCGATCAGCTCAGGTATGGCAACAATGCTACTAAAATCACCAAACCTGATCTCCATTTGATGAAAAGCTTTTTTGCCGCTCGGTTCAGGACGGTTTCCCTTTACGATCAAGAATTGATCTTCTATCTCAATGGAAAAGGAATGTTGGTGCATTCCGGCGATCTCTACTC
>CAZSLN010000002.1:7212-52551 GCA_964607645.1 uncultured Anaerolinea sp. | reverse complement strand
CTCTACTCGAACAACGAACTCATTTTGATATTCCAACAAATCGGTGGGTGGGCTCCAAATGTGAGACTGTAAATGGACATTCCATCGAACCGACTCAATCATCATATAAGATCGTTGAGTAGCGCTATCTTTTTTGGACGATTTCCAATTGACTGAGGTCATAGATTGCCTGCGAATAGAACAAATAATACTTCTATATACAGTTTACATCAAAAAACCTTGGGTCATTGAAGACTTCAGGCGATGTACTAACTACAATTTATAACTATACTACGAGTTTATTAGAGCAGTATAAATGGTTTGGGGAAATAATCGTTGAGCAAGTGGGCTTTTGGTGGTGCAAGAAAAAATACGGATGATCACATTCTAATTATGAAGAAAACCGCGCTACTTCATTTCCAGCTGGATCTAATAGCACAGCGGGGTCCACTTCAGAATTATTCCAAATGGATGAAGGTAAACCGCAAGAAACCCCGACACCCCTCTCAGTCCAGATTTGTAGTGTTGCACCGGAAGCGATTGTTCCACTGAGATTGCAGCGTTGCCCGCCTTTAACCGATAGCAAAACCCACCCAACCAGATTAATAGATGTACCGCCATTATTTTGGATGGTAACCACCTCTGCCTTTTTGTTGACCGTTATAATACTGAGAGCTCCTTGATTCGAGCTGTTTTCAGGAATTATGGCCATTGGTAGGGCGTTGGGGGTTTGGGTGGGATACATACCAGACCACATTCCTACCCTGGCAACCTGGGCGTTTTTTTGCGTTTGGTGGAAGAATCCGGAACAGGCGGTATCTGGTGGGTAGTCTTTCGATTCGGCAACACCTGACCTTACCAACTCATCGTTGATAAATTTTCCGTCTGCAATGACGTATCGCAATAGGCGGTCGAACTTATCTACGTTATTTACATCCTTATACAACCAAATTATCTTCCCTGTTACCATAGACGCGTTCAATCGTTTGGCTTCTTTGCCCAAGGGTTCAGGTGAAAAATAGGTCTCGGGGGTATCTACACCAATATAGCGAACAGGATAGAGAACATTATTGATCTTTACCTTGATGGTATCACCATCGGTTACCTCCATCACCGTGCCCACCTCCCCAAGCTGTTGAGGAATACACGGGAAGTCTGCGCCTGGGCTAAGGGTTTGGCTGGGTAAAACGGTAGGAATTTGAGTAGTGGGAATGTTTGTTGGAGCTAATAAGTTGGATACCGATGTTAGTATAGGCTGAACTTGTTCGATAGTTGGGACTGGATTGGATTGATTGCAACCAAAAATATTTACCACAACAAATAACAATACCAAAACCCCAAATAATCTTAATAAGGCTTTAGAAAATTTTATTTTTTCACTTTGATCATTCCGATTTGTTTTCATAATTACAAGATCATTCCGGCTTATTCGTCAACTTGTGAAAACAGATACTCGTTTAGCTTTTCAACGGGGGCCGACTGGTCTGACTCGGGCATAAATACTCTCGCGTCGCGATAGCAATAATAAAGTTGGTTGTAGTTCGTTTTGGCTTGTTTTATTTGTTCAACTCGTTTCAACTGAGCGGAGTATTTTTGAGTTGCTTTTTCGTAGTTATAATTTCTGGCTTCTAGGAATTTAACCACCCCGAAGAGGAAGAAAAAAATCGACATACTGGCGCAACATCCAGCCGAATCATTATTTGTAAAGGAGAGAATGAACAGGATAAAAGCTGCTGCCATCATGGTAATTCCTGGCGCTTTGCTTAGGGTTGTTTTTGGTTCTTTAGGTTGTTGTGCCGCGGGCGGATTCCAGATTAAGGATTTGGCGAGGTTGGTTGACTCGCTGCCAGAAAAATTACTAGAATTTCGGATCACTCTGCCATTCTTTGCCAAAAATACCGCTGACTCGTGGTTGACACCTTGGATTGTTCGGGTCTGGGCGGCTATGATCGCCGCGACTTTTTCTACTTTATCTGTTTCATAACAGTATGGGCAAGCCAAAAAGGATAAGGGTTCTTCTTTATTATTGGGGATTATGGGATTATGCCTACGGCAATACGGGCAAAAATCTTCTCGATTATCATAACTAGCGCCACATCCATTACATAAAGGCATTTTCCCCTCCAATTTCTTTTATTCTGACGAAAAGATTATAACAAAAATCTACCTGATCGTTGAGTTGGTAATTTGGGTAGTTTTTAATTAATTATGGATTTCGGGTCGAGCAAACAATGAAAACCTAGAAATGCCAGCAATTAACCTGGAAACTGTTCCTCATTTGGTTTAGATTTCGGTGCCTTACGTACGATCAACCCGGTTTCAAAGGAATCAGGATCGTCAAGCGATTCGAGGTGTGAAATGACGGTAGAATCTGGAAGCGCATGATGGATCTCAGTTTCAATTCGATGCACCAACTGATGACCAGCATTCACTGTCCAGGTTCCGGGAACCAAAATATGAACAGAAATGAATTGCCTCGCCCCTGACTGACGGGTGCGTAATTCGTGGTATTCCATTCCCTTATCAGTGTACGAATCCAAGATGGTCACGATCGTATCGCTCATATCCTCTGAGATAGAGGAGTCCATGAGACCCTTCACGGATTCTTTGACGATCACAACGCCCGACCAAATGATGTTCGCGGCTACAGCCAAAGCGATGACCGGATCTAGCCATAACCAGCCGGTTAGCACAACCGCTCCTACCGCTACTAACACTCCCGCCGAAGTCCATACATCGGTCATCAAGTGTTTTGAACTGGCGACTAAGGTGATCGAATGGTTTTTCTTGCCGGCTTCGGCTAGGATACGTGCTACAACAAAATTGACCAGAGAAGCCCCGAACGATACCATCATACCCAAACCAAGTGACTCAATTTCTTTTGGGTTTAACAAACGTTCAATGGCTGTATAACTAATGCTAAAGGCGGCAACGATGATGAGAATTCCCTCAACCCCACTGGAAAAATACTCCGCTTTGCTATGACCATACATATGATCATCATCAGCCGGCAATGCGGCGATGGTTAGCATTGCTAAAGCCATTAACGCGCCAACTAAATTTACGCCGGACTCCATCGCATCTGACAGCAACCCAACTGAACCGGTTACCAAATAAGCGACAGTTTTTAGGCCAATGGTCAACACAGCTGCTCCAATAGAGAGCCATGCGAAGCGCGTCAGAGTTGAACGGTCGGTGAGTGTGTTTGTCATTATGGATTCCTAAAGTTTTCTATTAAAACGCAATCATTCGATTATACACCCCAAGAATTGGAACAAAGTCCAATTATCCTTTTTAAAGGAGATTTTTTTCTCACCTTCTCCGTTGCTAAAACCTAAAGTGCTATAATGAGGTAAACAATATATAAATTGATCTCTATAGGAGTTAATAATGACAACGGAAAATACGAAGTTTCCATTTGAAGAAAAGATCCCGGTTGAAGCGCGGGAGCATATGAAAGCCGCCCGAGATGAAATGAAAAAAGGGTTGGACGCGATTCTCCCTGAAAGCTACAAAGAGTTTCATGAACATCGCAAAACCGCCGGCAAGGAAGTATTGCTAGCTTGGCGCAGTATGATCGATGAAGCATTAAAGAAAATGGACGAAAAATAGTCTACCTGAAGTAAAAAACGTCCTGCTGATAAATTTCAGCAGGGCATTTTTATTTTAATGCCTGAAAAACTCATTGAAAAAACAATTCCTTACCAAGATTTACTTCGTGGGAGAAGGAATAGACTGTAAAAGAGCACTACCATTGATGCGCCGATTAGCCCGGAACCAAGATTGGAATCGCTTGGAAAGAGGGTGACGCCAGTGAGCAGGAGAGCAAGAAAAACGATCACACCTGTGAGTCGATTGACGGATCGTTCCAGGGAGCTCATTTGTAAATTTAGCAACGGTGCCTGCACTTTTATGTCACCGCGTTCCACTTGCGCCATAACTCTGTCAACTCGACCAGGGAGCGCAACCATTAGTTTTGCGATACTCCCAAGCTCGTCCAGCCAGGTTTTCCAATCTGAGCCTCCTTCTTCCGCTGCTAATTTGGCTGCGAAGGGGGTGATCTCGGTCCATACATTAAAATCTGGCTGAAGACCGGTACATAAGCCCGAAAGGATGCCAATGGTTCTGCCTAGGTAAAGCAAGTTTTCAGGTAATTGGAAGGGCATTTCGAACAACAATTCGCGGAATTGCATTGTGAAGGTTACCATCTCATCATGCTTGATGTTTCGCAATTCGCTCATCGCCATTCCACCAAATCGATCAAATACCTGCCTGCTGGCGTTTTCAATTTGGGTTAGGTTTGCTTTGGGCAGTAATACTCCTAAGCTTTGATAAGCCCGTACAAGCCGAGCGGAGTCACGCAGGCCAATTGCGATCAATACTTCTCGCAAACCGGTTTTTAAGTTCTTTGGCATTCTTCCGACCATACCAAAATCTACAAAGGTCAGTTTCCAGGCAGTTTTGCCATCGGTTTGTTCTTTGGCCAAGGGGGTGATGAACAAATTTCCAGGGTGCGGATCAGCATGAAAGAAGCCATCCTCGAAAATCTGTTTTACGTAATTTTCAATTAATCTTGAGGCAACTTCACCACGGTCGATTCCGGCAGCGGTGAGCGCATCATAATCAGTGATCTTAATGGCAAAAACGTCCTCCAAGACCAGTACCCTACGAGTAGTACATTCCCAAACTACTCGAGGAACATCTACTCTAGGATCTTCTTTAAAATTCGACGCGAAAGTTTCTGCATTTCTGCCTTCCGCCAGGTAATCGACCTCTTCGAGAACGCCAGTGGCTAATTCTTCCACAAGAGCGGGAACATTGGCTCGGTCGCTGATTGGTCTATAGCGTTGCAGCCATGAACCAACTACCCGTAAGGCTGAAAGGTCCACCGCTACAAGATCCTCGATATAGGGCCTCTGGATCTTGATCACCACCTTCTCGAACCCCACCAGCTCGGCATCCGCTAGGGTTAAGTGAGCTCTGTGAACCTGCCCAAAGGATGCGGCAGCCAGTGGTGTTTCATCAAACGAGGCAAATTTTTCTTCCAACGAAAGACGTAGTTCTTTTGCAGCAATTGCTTTTAGTACTTCGATCTTTTCAGGGGGAACTTCGTCTTGCAAGCCAGCCAATTCCTCGGTGATCTCCGGCGGAAGGACATCCAACCGAGTGGAGAGGAATTGCCCCACTTTTATCATTACACCACCCATTCGGATGGCTAATGCCCGAAATTGGGAGGCGATAAGACGATAGCGCTCGGTGCGGGTGCGGTTGGCGAGGGTACGAAGCCCCAATCGCGGGATTGTAATTTCCCAAAAGATGAACTTAGCCGTGACTGTAGCAAAAAAGAAGACGATGCGCAAATAGCGCAAGCGAAGATTGGGTTTTTTCATAAGGTTTAAATTTCATTGTAACGTATTTACTAAGGTGGAACCAAAAAATGGGGGTGGAAGGAGCCTGAAGGGTCTTGTTTGGACACAGGTTTATATGCTGTATCAAAAATACAACTAATTATTCTCTGAGTTTATTTCCCACGTTGAGTTGATGGACCAACCCGAAAATTAGGGATCACCCGGTTGGACAATTCCAAAAATTTCTTTCTCCAAGAGCGGAATCGTTCGCCATGCTCCATATTTTGAAAGATGATTATCGTCGAAATAAAGCAAGCGGTCATGTTTATCAATAAATTTGCATTCCACTTCGTTGCAGAAGGCTGGGGTAATATCGATGTAACCGATCAAGTTATTATGAGTTTTCATTATATGTGCGAACAAAGTTTGCTCAATGAAGGTATATTTTCCCGCAGGTTTGCTAGGTATTTTGATTATTGTTCTTAGGTCCCTTTGAGTGACTGTACTAACAAAAAAGGCATTGACTATGTTCGTTGGAGGCTGGGGAGGTGATCCTAGTATGATCACCTCTTTACCAAGGGATTCTAAAACGGTTATCATTTCACCAATTTGTTCTGTTTTCATTTCTATCCCAGATCTGGCAAACCATCTCGAAGAAATAATGACAGTTTTAATTGAAGGATTTGCTTTAATATGGTCAATCACACTGTTGTTGAAAAGGATACAAATTTCATCTTTGCTAATTAACGACTGAAGCAAGTAAGGTTTACAACCAGGGCTACTGACCACCTCAATGGGAATGGAATTGTTTTTTGCGATTAATTGAAATGCAGGAAATAAGGCCTGGGCATAAGAATCACCCCAAACAAGATATTCAGCGTTGGATGATTTGGGAGGAAATTTACAGGTTGTAAATGGATGTTTTTTGCTGAGGTTGTTTTTACCATAATAAGAGCACTTTCCGAATTCGTTTGGGCTGGTCTTTTGCAATTCATTGAGCGTTGGATAACTTTTGTATCGATCTGGAATTCCTTTTTCGGAAGAAATATACCAACCAACAATCACGAGAACCGCTGTTCCCAGCACAAACGCGGCAAATGTCGCTCTCTTTGAAATTAAATCTCGGTTACGGAAAGGATTTTCAACCAATAACCAAGATAGTGTTGCTAAGAGGAAGGATGCGGCAATCATCATAGCCCACTGAAAGGTTGTTGGGGTGGCAATGATGAATAATTTGCCAAACACAAAAATAGGCCAATGCCAAAGGTAAAGAGAATAAGATATATTTCCGATAAATCGAAGGGGTGACAGACTGAGTAGTTTTTGAACAATTCCCTTGTTGCCCATACCTCCAACTAATAACAAAGATGTTCCGATGACGGGGTAAAGAGCATTTGTCCCAGGAAATGGCGTAGAGTTTGAGAAAGTAATAATTGGATAAATGATTAGTCCGATACCCGCAACTGAAAGAATTGATTTACCTATTTCATTCGTAACCGTGATACCTGAGATGGCGATAAGGCTGCCAGCAAGCAACTCCCAAGCTCGATGTTGGGGGAAAAAAAAGGCTGCCATTGGGTTGGAAATCATTTGCAACTGGCTGAAGATAAGTGAAAGAATTGCCAAGAGAATGAGGATTATCTGTTTGTTCTTTTTTTGGAATCTAGATAACCCACAGAGAAGCAATGGAAGAATCAAGTAAAATTGTTCCTCAACAGATAAGGACCAAGTATGTAATATTGGATTTAGGCTGGACTTTGCGTCGAAATAATCCGTTGCGGAGTTGAAATAAAAGTTAGATGAAGAAACAGTGGTGCTTAGGGCTGTATTGGCAAGTACATTAAAATTGGATCCGTCCAATAAATAATACCCAGCGGCCATTATTGCGATCATTACTACAAATAAAGCCGGGAATATTCTTCGAATGCGCCGCTCGTAAAACTCTATCAAGCTGAATTTTTCGAGTTTGATGCTCTTTTCGATGATCGTTGTAATGAGAAAGCCTGAAATGACAAAAAAGACATCCACTCCAACAAATCCGCCAGTAATAAATTTTACCTTCGCATGATACAGAATGACAGCCAAAACGGCAAGAGCCCTTAGTCCATCAATATCAGATCTATACGTTGAATTTTCTGTTGGAGGGATCATCAAACACCTTAGATTGAAAAAATTATTTAATTTGGAAAATTATAAATGGTAAGACACTAATTTACTCTACACTTTCGTAAGGTTTTAAATTCGAAATAATCCATCATTCGTAGGTGGCATACGGGTTCAAAAGGGAAATAAAAACCCGAGACTAACAAAATCTCAGGAGTAGTTGGTGAAATGTTGATCTACTATTCAAATAAGGCAGAATGGAGGCTTAAGAAGAAAATAATTGTTCGTGTAACCGTTAACTCAATTGGATGAAAAAACGCTCAACTGTTGCTGTAACGATTTTTGCCATACGTGTAAAAAACTATAAAAAGGAGGGGAGATAAAACCATATCTACGACAACGTGCCCTCAGCGAGAATCGAACCTTCAACGACCAGCTAAGTAGGCTGTTACTCTATTCGGGGATTCAACTGTTTTTCGTATCATATTACCTCTATATATGGGGGATACACGAGGTTTCACTACCATATCTATGACAAAGTGCCCTCGGCGGGGATCGAACCCACAACCGACAGCTTAGAAGGCTGGCGCTCTATCCATTGAGCTACGAGGGCTTTTTAACGAGCTATTATTATAACGCCGGACGGATACCTTTGTAAACCCGCACGCCTGAAATGGTGATCAAAATGGTGTTGGCGGGGCGGTTGATCTTTTCAGCTAACTCATCCGAGGATAGTGGTTGGTTGCCATTCTGTAAAAAGACACGGAATATGCTTTCCACCATTTGGGTTTCTGATGAGATAAAGCCCTCGACCTGCGAACAATGCGAGAGCATGAGTTGTTGAAGGGCATCCATTTCGATCACTTCCCCGGTTTCGGGATCAACAAAATCGATGGTAGTCTGATCTGGGTTTTCTTCGAAGTAAGTTTTGTGCTGTGGGCATAAAAGTCCGCGAAGGTGAACATGCCAATCATTTTCATTCTGTTTCCACCAATCAAAGTCAATGTGATAGGGGGTTTTTCGGGTAGGTTTGATGAGGGACATAATTATTTTCCTTCTACCGGGGTATCAACGATGCGGTAATGTAAGTCACCAACATGGGTGAATTTATCAGATGAATTAAGGATCGCCAATAGGGGGGCCGGGGGTATACGCAAAAGGATGTTGACCGCTGAGTATATTTCTTCAGCATGTACATTGCCTTGGGGGTTCAATTTGGCCAATTCGATCATTATATCCCGGATGATACGTTCAGGCCCTCGGGTAGATCGTTTGATATGATCGATCGCAGAATCAATAGAAGCGGTATCGGGAACCACGATGGCGAGCCGTTCGTTGTATTCGCCCGAAACCTCTTGCTTCAAGATGGCAAATACCAACCCACCATCACTGCCGGCTAAAACGGTGCGAACCCATTCTTTGCTGGCCTTGCGCGATTTCACATCAACAATGATTTCGCTATTGTCGTGCCCTTTACGTAGTTGAAGAATTGAACCGGGAATCAGTTTGTATTTATCAAATAATTTTTGCAACCCAAACACATACCCTCGATCACGAACGACCCATGCCGGAAACCGATCGCCAGATCGTTCATCTACAAAAGAGAATAACACTCGAGGAGCTTCTAGTGAGGTGGGGAAGAAATTTATTGTTCTGCCAGAGATCGGTAATGTGCCGCTGCGCCAGTGAGGAAAGCTGAGTGTAATAGAAACTTCATTGGGGTTCTCGTTGGATCGCTCCAGCTCAGAAAGCTCATCATCGATCTGTTCTTCAAACTGTATTACCTCGGTAGGTAGGGAGGCATTTTCGTACTGGATCGGGTTATATTGCAGCAATGCCGGCACATTTTGTACGCCTTCTGGTTCCAATCGTTTTAAGAACCATTGCACCAAGCCAACTGGGCCAACTTCGTCAAAACGCCCGTCTTCTTGAAGAGCATAATTGACAGAGAATTCAGTAAGAACATTATTCGAATTATCGCTAAGATCGATCTGGCTCATCAACTCTTGGGTTGTCATTGGCTGGCCATCGTTCATTTCTAAAATGGCTTCAGCAAGGTTCAGATTGCCTTTATTGATAGTCACCAACAGCGCTTCAGGGAACCACATATAGGCAATTTGAACCAAATTGCCATCTTTGGCTAAAGTTTGGCTGATCTTTTTTTCGATTGATAAACCATAACGGGCGATCACGGCTTCAACATTCGTTGATGGATCATTCTCTTCCTCGGCGGGTTTGTTTAGTTTGTGATCAAGAAGATTGAAAGCAAATGAGCGAGTGCTGCCATCCGCCAAATCTATTTGCATCACCTCGAAAACGCCGTGGTCGGGGTTATTGCCCTGCCGAACACTTTGAACTTTGCCTTTGGCAAAATTTAAGGCCGGGAAGACGATCGATTGCCCAACTGAGTAGATATGACCCGGAGTGTATATCTCGCCAGCTGATCGTTGTTCTTTGATGAAAAGATCGTTTTCCGTTTTTATCCGTTCATTGATCAAGACACGAGCGATTTCTTTAGATCCAAGCGGTTTTTCTGTTTCAAATAAATAATTTTGGATGGCATCAACATCTTTAGGGGTTATCGAAAAATTCTGCCAATATTCTTGTGGAAGTGAAAAAGTGTAGTTCGTCATAATTCGCCTTAATGTCACAATGGAGCTGACTCTTTATTAAATTTAGCCTAAGAATTATACTCCATCCCTTCAGGTTTGACGGGGCTAACGTTTCATTAATATGCTATAATTTTTTGGCTAAATTACAGATAATTTTTCGAAGAAAAAATGCGACCGCAGGAGTAAAAAAATGTTAAGGACGAATGATTGTGGTGAGTTGAGAGCTGCTAATATTGGGCAGGAAGTAACCCTAACTGGGTGGGTGCACCGCCAGCGAGACCATGGTGGCATCACCTTTTTGGACCTGCGAGATCGCTATGGTATTGTACAGATCGTGTGTGATCCCGCCAAGGCGGGCATGGAAATTGTACAAAATGTGCGCTCTGAATGGGTCGTACAGGTTAAGGGCGTTGTACATAAACGTCCTGATGGATCAGAAAATCCTCGAATGGCAACCGGCGATGTTGAGGTCGAAGCGACCGAATTGGTGGTGATGAACCCAGCCAAAGCGCTTCCTTTTATGATCAACAAAGAGGAAGACACCGATGAAGCGGTACGTTTGAAGTATCGTTACCTCGACTTGCGACGCGAGCGGATGCAACGCAACCTTCAGTTACGCCACAATGTCATCAAATTCATTCGCGATTTTCTGGATCGCTTCGGTTTCCTCGAAATTGAGACACCCATGCTATTCAAAACCACACCTGAAGGAGCTCGTGACTTTTTAGTGCCAAGCCGCTTACAGCCTGGGTCCTTCTATGCTCTACCCCAAAGCCCCCAACAGCTCAAACAATTACTCATGGTTGGTGGTCTCGATAAATATTTCCAGATCGCCCGCTGTTTCCGCGATGAAGATCTGCGAGGCGACCGACAATTAGAATTTACCCAATTAGATCTCGAAATGTCCTTTGTAGAAAGAGATGACATTCTCGATCTGGTTGAAGCTCTGTTCACTGAGATGGTTGAAAAGATCATCCCCGGGAAGCGCTTGCTCGCTTCTCCGTGGCCAAGGCTGACCTACACTGAATCGGTGGAACGTTATGGTTCAGACAAACCTGATATGCGCTTTGGCATGGAGCTAAATCGTTTGGACGGCATTTTCGCCGCGTCTGAGTTTATGGTATTCAAAAACGCCCTTGCCGACGGAGGCGCGATTAAATGCGTGGTAGCACCTGGTTGTTCTGAATATTCTCGCAGAGATGTCGACGCTCTCACAGAACTAGTAAAGGAAGCTGGCGCTAAAGGGTTGGCTACTCTAGCTCTGAGTGCCGAAGGTACCCGGGGTACAGCCTCAAAATTCGTAACTCCGGAAGAGTTGGCAGCTGTTCAGACCCTAACCGGCGCAAAAGCAGGCGACCTGATCCTGATCGTCGCTGACCAGATCGCTGTCGTCAACAAGTGTCTTAACCTTCTCCGCCTGCATCTGCGCGATAAGCTAAATCTGGCTGATCCTAATGTTTTGGCGTTTGCCTTCGTCGTCGATTTCCCGATGTTTGAGTACAACGAGGAAGAGAAGAAGTGGGACGCGGCTCATCATCCCTTCACAATGCCAAAAATGGAAGATCTGCCGAAATTTGAAACAGATCCCGCATCTATTCTTTCAGATGCTTATGATATGGTATTGAACGGCTACGAAACCGCCTCCGGTTCCATCAGGATCCACCGAAGTGACATTCAGCAGAAGGTGTTTGGTCTACTGGGTTTACCCGAGGAAGAAATTATGGCGAAGTTTGGCCATATGATCGAAGCCTTTGAATATGGCGCTCCTCCTCACGGCGGCATCGCCCCAGGTATTGACCGATTGGTGATGATCTTCGCCGATGAACCGAATATCCGAGAGGTAATCGCCTTCCCCAAGAACCAATCAGGCAAGGATTTGATGGCAGACGCGCCTTCTCCCGCGTCACCTAAACAACTTGATGAACTCAAATTGAAATTGAATTTAGAAAAAAAAGAAACCAAAGGATAAAAAATGATTGATGTAAACGAACTAAGAAAAGGCGTTACCTTTGAATATGATGGAATGTTATTCAAAGTTTTGGAATATTCTCATCACAAACCTGGCCGCGGAAACGCAACCATTAAGATCAAAGCCAAAAATCTTCGCACCGGTGCCAACATCGAAAAGACCTTCCAGTCTGGCGATCGTGTTGAAGACGCTCGTCTCGATTACCACAATGTCAGCTATCTCTACACCGATGGCGATTTTTACCATTTTATGGATGCGGTAACCTTTGAACAACCGGCCATCAAGGGCGATATCCTTGGCGAATCCGCTGGCTTTTTAAAGGAAGGTATGGAAGCCAAACTCACTTTTTATAACAATGAGCCGATCGATATCGAACTTCCTACCAGCGTAGACCTTAAAGTAATCGCGGCTGAAACCGCTATTCGCGGTGATACCGCTACCGGTGTTACCAAGAAGGTAACCGTTGAAACCGGTGTGCAGGTACAGTGCCCTAATTTTGTTAAAGAAGGCGATACCATTCGTGTAGATACCCGCACTGGCGAGTACCTTACTCGGGTCTAATTTTATGAAAACACCTGCCGGCAAAGAATGTAATTATTTTTACGGCAATTACCACCGGGGAAAGTCGGATGAAGAATGCCGGCTATTGCCAGCCGGAGAGAAAAGTTGGACTAGTAAACTTTGCGCTACATGCCCGGTTCCCGGATACCAACAGGCAAATTCCTGCGAATCGATGCGCTACAACGCAACCGTAACGCGTTCGGTCTTCAACCTATTCCAACAGCGGGTTGAGGTGCAGGCATACTGTTCGAAAATTACCGGCAAAGTAGATGATCCTCATATCGGTTGTGGGCAGTGCCATCCCAAGTTGAATTTTATTGTCAAGTAATATCCAATCCCTTGCCGAAATGGCAGGGGATTTTTGTTCCTTTTGTATGGGTTCAATTTGATCAAGAATGGTCGAAAAAACTGGTTGAAGGATGTTCAGGAGTCATAGATGAAGGAAGTTGAGTTATACCAACCTGTAAAGTCCTTGCTGCAAGAGCTTGGTTACCAGGTGAAGGCAGAAGTGGCAGATATCGATGTGATGGCTCAAAAGGATGGGGAATGGGTGGTAGTGGAATTAAAAACTTCATTTACCCTAAAGCTTTTGCTGCAGGCGACTCAAAGACAGAAGTTGGTACAGAAGGTGTATATCGCCATTCCATCACCAACCGGCCGGCAACGTTTTTCCAAAGCCTTTAAAAAATACGAGCACTTATTAAAGCGATTGGAAATTGGCCTCATTTTGGTCAGTTTTAAAGAGACTCCTCGCGCTGAATTGATCTTTGATCCAAAGGAATACCCCCGTGCCCCTATCCTATCTCGTCATAAGCGAAAACGAACCGCCGCTATCCGCGAGGCGGAGGGCAGGCATGATGACTACAATGTAGGTGGAACGAATGGGAAATTGGTGACGGTTTACCGAGAAAAAGCACTGTTAATCGCTTCTTGTTTATTTGATAAAGGAAGTTTAACCATCAAGGAGCTTCGAGGTCTAACTGGCAATGACAAAACGCAAACTCTTTTGCGAAGTAATCATTATGGTTGGTTCGAAAAAGTGGCGCGAGGTACATATGCGCTAACGAAGGCTGGATTAGTAGCTTTGGATACTTATAGCGAGATCACTAGAGTATTACGTCAAGAACGGTTTTTGGATCATGAACAACCGATTAAAAAATTTTGATATTATCTGCATAAAAACTGGACCTTTGAATAATACAAAAGGTCCAGTTTTTAATTTTAAGAAAATACTAGTTTTTAGTCTTCCAAGGTCGAAAGATCGCCTTCGGGCAATCCTTGCGCACGGGCTTTTAGCACACGGCGCATAATTTTGCCCGAACGAGTCTTGGGCAATTTGTCGATAAATTTCACTTCCTCAGGGCGGGCAATGGGGCCAAGATGATGAGCAACGTGTTGTCGTAACTCTTCGCTGAGGTTTTCGCTGGGGGCGAACCCAGGTTTTAGCTGAACAAAACAGAAGATTGCCTGGCCTTTTACTTCGTGCGGAAGACCAATCGCGGCGCTTTCAGCCACGGCGGTATGGGTAATGAGCGCGGACTCGATTTCAGCGGTTCCGAGCCGATGACCTGATACTTTGATCACATCATCCACGCGGCCAATGATCCAGAAATAACCATCCTTGTCGCGCCGAGCAGAATCGCCGGTCATGTACTTGCCAGGGAATTTACTCCAATAGGAATTTACATATCGATCGGGATCGCGGTAAATGGTGCGCAGCATAGAAGGCCAAGGATTGGTCAGCACCAAGTAGCCTTCCTGCCCGTCTTCAACCGGATTGCCTTCTTCGTCAACGATCTCTGCGTTTTGTCCGAAGAAGGGGCGGGTGCCCGAACCAGGTTTTAGTGGTACAACCGGGGTTGGGGTGATCATAAAGGCCCCGGTTTCAGTTTGCCACCAGGTGTCAATAATCGGGCAGCGGTCTTTACCAATAACGCGATAGAACCATTTCCATGCTTCAGGGTTGATTGGTTCACCAACGGAACCGAGTAGGCGCAGTGAGGAGAGGTCGTGTTTATTCGGCCATGCCTCGCCAAAGCGCATTAGCGAGCGGATGGCGGTCGGCGCGGTATAGAAGATAGAAATACCGTAACGCTCGATCAGTTGCCACCAACGGTTGGGGTAAGGGAAGGCAGGTCCGCCTTCGAACATGAACACTGTCGCGCCATTCAATAAGGGACCATAAACAATATACGAGTGCCCAGTGATCCAACCCGGATCAGCTGTGCACCAAAAGCGATCTTCATCTTTAATATCGAAGGCATACTTCATCGTAGAGTAGGTACCCACCATGTAACCACCGTGGGTGTGCAAAATAGCTTTTGGTTTGCCAGTAGAGCCGGATGTATACAAAATGAACAAGGGGTCTTCGGCGTCCATAATCTCTGTGGCGCATTTTCCATTGGCAATAGGCAGTGCGCAAAGATCGTGGTACCAATGGTCACGGCCAGCTTCCATAATGACTTCGTTACCAGTGCGTTTAACTACGATCACGTTTTCAACGGTAGGGCAGTGTTTTAATGATTCATCAACAATGCTTTTTAATTCCACCAACTTGCCATTTTGGAAGGAACCGTCGCAGGTGATTACCAGTTTGGATTCACTATCTGAGATCCGACCATGCAGGGCATCTACCGAGAATCCGCCAAATACCACCGAGTGAATAGCGCCAATCTTGGCGCACGCCAGCATAGCGAAAACGATTTCAGGGATGCGACCCATATAAATAGTAACTCGGTCGCCCTTGACAATACCCATCGCTTTGATGATATTCGCCATACGGGAGACTTCGCGGTTAAGGGAGTAGTAAGAAAAAGTTCGATCGTATCTTCCGTCTTCACTTTCCCAGATAAGGGCGAGCTTGTTCTTACGGAAATTCTTTAAATGGCGGTCGATCGCGTTATGGGCGATATTTGTTTTAGCGCCATCAAACCAACGGTAAAAGGGTTTGTTGCTATCATCCAAAACCTTATTCCAAGGAGAAAACCACTCTAATTCTAAGGCTTCCTTTTCCCAAAAAGCTGCGGGGTCTTTTAGGGCTGCGGCGGCTGTCCCATCCCAGTCTTTTAATATGGCTTTTGAAACGATGTCTTCTGATGGATAATAAAACTCTGGGTCTGGTGCAGTAGTGGCCATTTATTTTCTCGCTCCTGAATGAAAAATAGATTCTTAATAGGATAGCAAAATCTTCAAAAAAATCAAGCAAAATAAGAAAAAGTAATAACATTTAGTGTTAATATTCACAATACCAAACTACAACAGGACATAGTTGAATAAGGTACAAAAACCATCGAATTCTCACCTTTTTGGTAATTAGAAGGCCTTCTAAGTTTGTTGTATGATTAATTGTAAATGTTGATCAAAAGGTAATCCGATGCTTTCAGCCCACCAAATTTCTAAACGTTACGGAATACACAAGGTGCTCACAGATGTTTCCCTTTCCATCAATCACAAAGATAGGATCGGCCTGATCGGCGTTAATGGTTGTGGAAAAACCACTCTCATGCGTATCTTGGCTGGTATAGATCAACCAGATACCGGCACGGTTACCTTGCCTCGCCCCGATTACCATTTGGGGTATCTGGAGCAAGGTATGGTAGCGCTTCCGGACCAACCAATATCTGCCTACCTTGGCGAGAAATTATCCTCATCGGTTCAACCTCAATCTGATGAAAGCCAGCTAGAAAGGTTAGCGGATTTATTGTCTAAATTTCCGAATGATGAAACCGTTCAAAATCAATTTGACGAATTGTTGACGCGGTCATCCAGTTCGGTGGTGGATGTTTTCGGTGTCCTTGGACCGCTTGGTTTGGCACACTTTCCGCTGAATACCCCTGTTGGAATTCTGAGCGGCGGCCAAAAGACACGACTTATGTTAGCAAGGCTATTGATGGATTCACCGAATCTGTTGTTGCTGGATGAGCCAACCAATCACTTGGATATTTCTATGTTGGAGTGGTTGGAAAATTGGTTAGAGAAGTTCGCAGGGGGTGTATTGGTTGTTTCGCATGATAGGGCGTTTTTGGATAATACGGTAAACACCATTCTTGAGTTAGATCCTAGGCAAGATGGTATCCGTCGGTATGATGGAAATTACACTGATTACATCGGACAAAAAGTAAGAGAACAAGAGCTGCAATTACAAGCCTTTTCCGATCAACAGGATCAAATTGATAACCTGAGAGCAGCGGCCCAACACCTTCGCGGGCTAACCAAAATGAAAAAAGGCGGCAAAGCTGATAGTGGTGATAAATTCGCTACAGGTTTTTTTGGCAACAAGGCCACAAAGAATACCGCTGGCCGAGCCAAGGCCATAGAAGCTCGAATAGAAAAGATCCTGAGTGAACACAGGCTGGAACGCCCAAAACCAAGCTGGCAGCTAAAATTGGATTTTGGTATACCTACGCATTTATCCCACGATGTTGTTGTAGCTGAAGATCTGAAAATAGGGTACACCAGCAATGCTCCCCTCCTAACAGATTGTAATTTCACCATTAGAGGCGGTCAGCGAATTGCCATCACTGGGCAAAATGGCGCTGGCAAAACCAGTCTTCTTCGCACCATTTTGGGGACAATTCCGCCGCTTGGTGGGAAGGTTCGAATTGGCGCAAGCAGTGTCGTTGGATTAATGACACAAGAGCAGGAAGGCATGGCCGGGAATCTATCGCCATTGCAATTGGTGCAACAAGTTTCAGATTTTAATGAAACCGAAGCTCGGCATTTTCTACATTATTTCCTCTTCGCAGGTGATTCGCCATTACGTCCAAACAGGGAAATGTCGTACGGTGAGCGAACTCGGCTTCAGCTAGCTTTATTGGTAGCCAAAGGGTGCAATTTGTTGGTTATGGATGAGCCGATCAACCACCTTGATATTCCATCACGGGCCCGTTTTGAACAGGCTTTATCCCGTTTTGAAGGAACCGCGATCGCTGTTGTACACGATCGCTATTTTATCGAACATTTCGCCACGGACCTTTGGAAAATTGAAAATGGCGTTTTGACACAATCCCCATTAAGGTAATATCAAAAAAGGAAAAAAAGGAATGGACCCTGCAAAGATGGCTTTCTTCACACCAACCGATACACCTTCTTATAATGAAAAATTAAGCGGGTTACCATCCATTTGCTGGCCTGAGTTTATGTTGCACGATCCAGTTGCGGATGAATTTTGGGATGACCTGATCGATCGGTTTCCTGAATACCAATTTGCGTTGAACGACGTTATATCAGGTAAAACGGTCGCGATGGCGAATAGCGTTCCCATTCACTGGGACGGTGATTCCGCGGATTTGCCCGAGGAAGGTTGGGATTGGGTTTTTCGGCAAGGTGTTGAGGATCACAAAGCAGGGCGCAAACCTAAAACCCTAAGCGCCATCCAGATCGCGATCCATCCAGAGGCTCGTGGGCAGGGTTTGAGTAAATTGATGGTGGAACATATGCGGGCAATTGCAAAAGAAAAAGGATTTGGTCGGTTGATAGCGCCGGTTAGGCCAAATCAAAAAAGCCAATACCCGCTTGTTAGCATCGATGACTATATCACTTGGAAGGATGAGGCTGGTTTACCCTTTGATGCTTGGTTGAGAACGCATGTGAAATTAGGGGCTACTATCCTACATCCGTGTCATCAGTCTATGGAGATTAAAGGGTCAATTACGATGTGGGAGAAATGGACCGGTCTGAAATTCGCCACAAATGGTCTCTACACAATTCCCGGTGGATTGGTCCCTTTAACGATGCAAGTGGGTCTTGATCTAGGAGTGTATATTGAGCCGAATGTTTGGACCTTACACACGCTCTAATTTTGCCATCCGATCAGCAATTTAAATCGAAAAAGCCCTGTGCTTTTTGCGCAGGGCTTTTGAAAAATTGATACAAAATTATGGAACAATCGAGAGATCGTAATAGGCTACACGGTTTAGAACTTTTGTTTTCGCCCCATCTTGCGAAAAAGCACCCGCTGCATACAAACGGTTTTTGGTTTGGTCAAAGGCAAGCGTGTAAACAGCCCCGGTTACACCGGTTTCAAGAGCGTTCCAGGAAATGCCATCCCACTTTGCGATATTGTTCACTGCTACACCGCCGGCGTTGATGAATGTGCCTCCGATGAATACCTCGTTCGTGGCGTTCGTTTGGATGCTGTAAACCGTTCCAACACCACCATTACTCGAGATACCACTTCCAAAGGCGGACCATGTTGATCCATTCCACTTTGCTATGCCGTTTACGGTTGTCCCACCCGCGGTGACAAAATAGCCCCCAACGAGTACATTACCGTTGTTGTCGATCTTGATCGATCGAACCGTAGCGCTGGTTCCACCTCCTAAAGCAGACCATCTGGATCCATCCCACATTGCGATATTATTTACAGTCACACCGCCAGCAGATTTGAAATTACCGCCGGCATAGAGATTTCCAGCTGAGTCAACAGCCAGAGCATAAACTGGGCCAGAGGTGCCAGTTTTTAGATTATTCCAAGTAGTGCCATTCCATCTGGCAACCCTATTTGCGCTGGTTGAACCGATCTTGGTAAAAGTGCCGCCTGCATAAACCTTGTTAGACGATGGCGCGGTAACGGCAAATATTATGTTATTCGCTCCGGTCTGCATAAAATTCCAGCCACCTTCACCGGTATCCCAACGAACAATTCGGTTCACTACTTTCCTTACAGTTTTTCCGCCCACTTTGGTAAAAGCGCCGCCGGTATAAATATTTTTTGGAATGTCGGACGCGAAGGATAGGACCGCTCCATCTGTACCAAGCCCCATTTTCTCCCAAGAGGTACCATTCCATTTACTAACATGCCCTACAGCCACACCTGAAGGGTCGGTAGTGAAATCGCCGCCCAGAAAGAGATTGCCTGAAGGGTCTAATAAGGATGTCCATACTGTATTATTGATACTCCCACCAAAATTTTGCCAGCCGGGGTTCTCCGCGGCAAGCGCAGAATTCTGTGCTGCCAACAAGATCACAACCAAGCCAAACAGGGAACCTAATCTAATAATTTTTCTCATCATCTTCTCCTATTCCCGCAGAAGCCTAACGTAAATGTCCACACGGGAAGCCTTTTCGGCTTATGTGTTTTCATATTATCATTTCACCATCGTCGTGACCAAAACCATAATGAAATTGTAATTATTTCGAAAGAACCAAGTACAAAGGTATCGGCGCGAGTATAATTAATTTATTGGAAATTTCCTGATAGATAGCTGGAAATGGAAAATGATCGGAATCTATCAAATAGGAAGGCACCTAACCGGATGGAAAACATCACGCAAATCATTCTCGATCGTTTTTCTTGCAGAACTTACAATGAGAAGCCGTTATCAACTGAAAACCGCTCCCTTTTAGAGCTGTACCTGCAAAACCTGAACCTTGGGCCATTTGGAAGCAAGGCAAAGTTCCATTTAGTTGCCGCAACTGAGGTGGATAATAGTAGCTTACAAGAGCTAGGCACGTATGGATTTATTCAAGGCGCTACTGCCTATGTGATTGGTACTATTTCCCCAGAAGGGAAAAATCTTGAGGATTACGGTTTTTTGATGGAAAAGATCATCTTATACGCAACCTCACTTGGTTTAGGCACCTGTTGGCTTGGAGGTAGTTTTACCCGCAGTACCTTTTCTCAAAAAATTAAAGCTGAACTAGGTGAAATTATTCCGGCTGTAACTCCCGTTGGGAATTACATTGATTTAAAACAGGCGCGTGAAGGGTTGCTGCGAAAACGCATCAATGCCGACCAACGCTTATCGTGGGATAAGCTCTTCTTTATCGATACCTTCGGTTCACCGCTTACCAAACAACAAGCCGGCAAATGGGAAACAGTTCTGGAAATGGTACGCAGGGGACCTTCGGCTTCGAACAAACAACCTTGGCGAATAGTACAAAAAAATGGGAATTTTCATTTTTACCTGCAACGAACAAAGGGCTATCGCGAAGGTATCATTATTCGTTTTTTGGGCGTACAAGACATACAACGTTTAGATAGTGGAATCGCGATGTGCCATTTCGAGCTCACAGCTCGGGAGCAAAACCTGCCAGGGCAATGGATCGATCTGGATCCAAAAATTGAGATGCCGGATGACCTGACCGAGTATGTAGTTAGCTGGATATCGTAATAAGCATCGATTTTTTAAAATAATTGAAAAGGATAAGAGAGTGTGGCATTCGCCCGCTCTCTTTTTTTAAGACGAAAAATGTGAGACACCTATCAAGTTGGACTTGACATCCTCCTTGGAATATGTAAAATATATATAGCCCCCCCCATAGGGGGTGGGCAGGAGAAAATGGCAGATGCAAAATCAGGATACTCTTCAACGGCTTAAAACGATCGATGGACACCTGCGAGGTATCATTCGCATGGTAGAAGACGATGCTTACTGTATCGATGTGATCAAACAGGTGCAGGCGGTGCAAGCGGCTCTTAATAAAGTTAGTGAGGCGATCTTAAAAGACCATCTCAGTTCCTGCGTCACTACCGCTATTCGTGGCGAGGATCCAAATGAACGAGCTCGTGTGCTTGAAGAAATTACCGATGTTTTTGCCACTTCACAAAAAATTTAAATTAGGAGAAATCAAATGCAAACTGTAACCTATTCCGTGCCAAATATTAGCTGTGGGCATTGTGTCCATACCATTCAAACCGAAATTTCAGATGTTGAAGGCGTCAAGGCTGTCATGGCAAATGCCGATTCTAAATCTGTTGTGATCAGTTTTGAAACTCCCGCCAGTGAACAAGCCATCAAGGAAACATTAAAGGCGATCAATTATCCTGTGGCTGAATAATGCCCGGAAGTTGGATCGATCTTTAAAATGACAACTCAAAAACAGATAAATCTTCCAATTACTGGAATGACCTGCGCCAATTGCGTGGCGACAGTAGAAAGAAATATTAAGAAGCTCGATGGGATCGAGCTGGTGAACGTAAACCTCTCTTCAGAAAAGGCCACGATCGAATTTGATGGTGACAAACTGGGTCTGGAAGAAATCGTTGCCAGAATTAAACGCGCGGGGTATGGGGTAGCAACCGGCGACCTCACTTTTTCGATCAAGCGATTAGCGGACGACAATGATGTTCGCCGCTTGGAGCGAGCTTTGCAAAAAGTTGAGGGGGTCAACTCCTTCCTTGTATCGCTGACCACCGAAAAAGTGGATATCAATTTCATCCCAACTTTGATCACCGCCAGCGAGATCAAGCAGCATATCGATAGCCTAGGGTTTCAAGGAACTTTGATCGGCGATGAATATGCCGATGTAGAAGGTGATGAGCGCGAGAAGGAGGTCCGAAACCAGTTTCGTTTGTTGGTAATTGGTCTCGTTTTTACTGTGCCGTTATTTATCCTTTCCATGTCGCGTGATTTTAGCTTGCTGCCTAAATTAGTTTACGAACTAGATACTCTAGGGCTCATCATGAAGATGGATGGCATGCCGATGGTGTTGCCATGGTTCAATTGGCTGCTGTTTGCGCTTGCTTTGCCAGTTCAATTTTATGTTGGGTGGCAATATTATGTTGGTGCTTACAAATCGCTTACCAATGGGTCTGCCAATATGGATGTGTTGATCGCGATGGGCTCGACCGCAGCTTTCCTTTATTCAATCCCGATCACGTTGGGTTGGCTGCATGGGCACGTCTATTTTGAAACCGCCGCGGTGATCATAACCCTGATCCGATTGGGGAAATACCTAGAAGCAAAAGCAAAAGGTAGAACCAGCGATGCCATCAAAAAACTGATGGGGCTAAAGCCAAAGACGGCTAAGGTTCTTCGCGAAAATATTGAACTAGATATCCCGGTTGAAGAGGTTTTGCTGGATGACATCGTTTTAGTAAAACCAGGAGAAAAGATTCCCACCGATGGCATGGTGATTGAAGGAATATCCACCGTGGATGAATCCATGCTGACGGGAGAATCGTTCCCTTCAGAAAAGGCAGTCGGTTCTACTGTTAGCTGCGGCACGATCAATAAGCAAGGACGGCTGGTCTACCGCACCACCAAGGTGGGAAAAGATACCATCCTATCGCAGATCATCAAGCTGGTTGAAACTGCCCAGGGAAGTAAAGCCCCCATTCAAAAGATCGCTGATCAGATATCGGCAATTTTTGTGCCGGCGGTCATAACCCTGGCGGCTCTTACCTTTATTGGATGGTACTTTTGGGGTGGTGGCGAAGATCCATTGACGGTAGCTATCATAAATATGGTGGCGGTACTGGTGATCGCCTGCCCGTGCGCCATGGGTTTGGCAACGCCAACCGCGGTAATGGTTGGCACTGGCAAGGGAGCAGAAAATGGCATCCTGTTCAAGAACAGCGAGATACTTGAAAAAGCCGGCCGAATTACTACAATTTTGTTGGATAAGACGGGAACCGTTACTCGCGGGCAGCCTTCCGTTGTTGGCGTAAAGGTTTACGGCGACATGACCGAAACCGAATTGATCCGTTTGGCTGCAAGCGTTGAGAAGGCGAGCGAACACCCCTTGGCGGATGCGATCGTTTCGAAGGCAACCGAAGGTGGATTGATTTTGAGTCCTATAGATGGTTTTACTTATGACCCCGGCTCAGGTGTAAGTGCATCGGTATTAGGGAAAACGGTAAAGATCGGCAATTATCGCTTTCAACAACAGGCAGGATTGTCGGATGCTACTATTCAGGCAGAGGTAGAAAAGTACCAAAAGCAGGCTATGACACCAGTCATTATTTCAATAGATGATGTGATAGTAGGGATCATCGCCATTGCCGACCCCGTGAAAGAAAACTCGAAAGAGGCGGTCGCGGAATTCCACAAACTTGGTTTGCGCGTAGCTATGCTAACAGGTGATAACAAATTAACCGCCCAAGCGATCGCTGAATCCGTTGGCATCGACCAGGTCTTCTCGGATGTGTTACCCGCCGGCAAGACTGCTGAAGTGATTAAATTGCAGCAGGCCGGTGAAGTAGTGGCGATGGTGGGTGATGGCATTAACGACGCTCCCGCGTTAGCGCAAGCGGATATCGGGATGGCGATTGGCACAGGAACAGATATCGCTATTGCAGCCGCTGAGGTAACCCTGGTTAGAGGTGATCTTCGTAGTGTCTCCAAAGCATTCAAGTTATCACGCCAAACCATGCGTACCATCAAGCAAAACCTATTTTGGGCGTTTATATATAATATTCTGCTTATTCCATCGGCGATGTTGGGAGTGTTGAACCCAATGTTGGCGGCAGGGGCTATGGCTTTTAGCAGCGTGTTTGTTGTTACCAATAGCCTACGTCTTAGGAATTTGAAATTGTAAAGCGCCTTTTACTGTTGGGCGTTATAATCGAAAGTACTTCGCTGGACCTGTGAGCGAAGTACTTTTTTTGTCAAAGGGTTTGAATGAAGAAAAACATTGGTAATATTTTTGCATTAGGGGCATATATCAGTTGGGCAGTTTTTCCAATTTACTGGAAAATGCTCGGAGGAATCGATCCATTGCAGCTAAGCAGCCATAGAATCATATGGTCATTTTTGTTATTGCTCCTATTCCTTTTTATTACCAAGCAGTCTAAGGATTTTTTGTCGCAAGCTTGGAATTTTGAAATGATTAAGATGTATAGCCTTGCCGGGGTATTACTTGCTACCAACTGGTCGATTTATGTATATGCGGTCACGTCAGGGCACATTGTGGAAACAAGCCTTGGGTATTTCATCAATCCGTTGGTAAGCGTACTGCTCGGTGTGGTGTTCTTACACGAAAAAATGAGGCCGTTTCAGTGGTTAGCGGCTCTATTTGCTGCGATAGGGGTGATCTATTTAACCATAACCGTCGGAACGATTCCTTATATTGCTCTTGGCTTAGCCTTGAGCTTTGGTATGTATGGTTTCCTAAAAAAACGCTCCATGCTCAATTCCACATTTGGACTCACCCTTGAAACTGGGGTGCTATTCATCCCCGCGCTTTTCTATATTCTATATTCCGAGACCACTGGCAACCCTTCCTTTGGAACCTCTTCAATTAACTTCCGCCTCTTGCTCATTGGCGGCGGGTTAGTTACTACCATTCCGTTGATCATGTTCGCCCAAGCCGCGAAACTGATCCCATTATCTCACCTCGGTTTTTTTCAATATGTCACGCCAACCGTTACCTTTTTGTTGGGTGTTTATTTATATGGTGAGCCATTTGACCATACCCATTTGATCGGCTTTGGCTTGGTTTGGTTTGGGTTGTTGATCTTTATTGTGGAGAGTGTAACCGTACTATTACAAAAGAAGGAAAGTTAGCCCTTAGGATCTTGCCCTTTATAAAGAGCTTTCTTAAAATTGCTTGTTATAAAGGTTATAAATTTTAATACCAACTAAAGCTGCACCGTTTTTAAAAAAAAGAGCGAACTCAACTTGAGTTCGCTCTTCAAAATATTCAATTGGTTGGGATAAATTAAAATTCTTCTTCGTCTTCTTCGTCGTCAGTCCAATCTTCGTCTCCATCCTCAATATCTTCTTCGTCCAATTCGTCCAATTCATCTTCGTCGATCAAATCATCATCCTTGGCTCCGTCCATAGGATTGTAGGTTACACAACCGGTTTCTGGATCGAACTCCACCGAGGCCGCGGAACAATATCCATCGTCAACAAAGACACAATCAGTAAAGTGACATCGAATTCGTGGCATAAATAACTCCTGTTTATAATTGTTTAAAAAGTCGAATGCTGGATAACACAAACATAATGGTCATTGTGGTTTGTGATATTAAGCAAAAGGGGCAAAGGGCAAAAAGTACAAAAAATTCAATATAGATGAGCCACAAGGTGAAAATGAAACCGGTTAGGGTAAAACCGAATACCGCTAAAACTCCATTTTTCTTCAAGAACTCAAAATTGTTTTCGTATTGCAAAAGCAGAAAGAGGGTGAAATATCCAAGAAAACCGATAAAACCAACAGGAATGCCAAAAACCTCGGAATAGGAACTTGCGTTTACGGTGGAACAATCACCGCTGCCAAGGCACATCGAATCATTGGCTGTGAGTTTGTAGATTGTCATGTAGATCGATACAAGTGTACCTAGAACCGCAAGGTATTTGGAACTTAAATAAAGTTTTCTATCCATTTTAACACTCCGAGGTAATTCCATTTAGAAGGCAAGATTTTACTATGATGATGGGTATTCGGCAAGGATTAATTATCCGCCTTTAACCCTTTGGGCATCCAGAACATTGTCGAGCGTTTCAAGGCGTGCCAATACGCGGCTTAGTTGGGCAAGGTCACGCACTTCAACGATCAGCTTAATGTTGGCGGTATCCGCTTGGATCTTGTCCTGATTCACCCGAACATTCACATCAATTATGTTGACGCCCTCGGTAGTAAGCAAATTAGACACATCGCCCATCAACCCTTGCCGGTCAAAAGCGGTAATGCGAATGGGCACTGGATAGGTTCGCGAATGAGAACCCCAAGATACTTTTACCAAACGTTCTTTTTCATTCGATTGCAATATATTTGGGCAATCCATTCGATGAATTGTCGCGCCTCTGCCGCGGGTGATGTACCCCACGATGGCATCGCCAGGCATTGGATTGCAGCATTTCGCGATGTTGGTGAGCAAACCGCGTAAACCAACTACCGATACCGCGCCGGTGGTTTCAATTTCTGCCTTAGGGGTGGAGGTTGTAATGGTATCCGGCTCGAGTTCACCATCATCGATCAAGTTGATGATCTTATTGAGTGAAAGCTCACCTAGGCCAAGTTCTACGAACATGTCGTCCGTGGTCTTGAATTCCATATCTCGGGCAAGATTTTCTAGGTTGATATCGTGCAGGCTCAAACGGCGAAGTTCCCGCTCTAACATCGATCGCCCTTGGTTTAGGTTCTGCTCTCGGTCTTCTCTTTTAAACCAAGCCTTGATCTTACTACGGGCTCGTTGGGTTTTCACCAATCCAAGGTTATGGTTCAACCAGTCTCGGCTAGGGCCGCCTTGTTTCGAAGTTAAAACCTCAACACGTTCACCTGTCTTGAAAATATGGTCTAGCGGTACTAACTTGCCATCAATCTTTGCCCCACGGCAACGATGACCAATATCTGTATGAACATGATAGGCAAAATCGATTGGTGTAGAACCTGCTGGAAGGTCGACAATATCGCCCTTGGGAGTAAAAACATAAACCCGGTCTTCAAACACGTCGGATTTCATGGAATCGACAAATTCTTGGGCGTCGTTTACATCAGTATTCCACTCCATCATTTGCCGTAGCCATAAAACATGTTGTTCGTACTTCGAATCTTGTTTTGTGCCACCTTCTTTGTACCGCCAGTGGGCAGCAATACCGTATTCACTATTCTGGTGCATTTCAAAGGTACGTATCTGTACTTCTAAAGGTTTGCCATCATCATAGATCACAGCAGTGTGTAATGATTGGTAAAAGTTATCCTTCGGCGCGGCGATGTAATCATCGAACTCGCCGGGCATTGGACGCCAATGGTTGTGTATGATTCCCAACGCAGCATAGCATGCGGGAATATCCTGAACCAGCAAGCGTACACCGCGCAGGTCACGTACCATTTCAAAGGATTTCCCTTTGTTGACCATTTTTTTATAGATGGAATAGATATGTTTTGGCCGACCATTAATATCCACCTTGATGCCGGCGTTAGTAAGTACTTTTTGCAAATGTTGGGTGATCTCGGTGATCTGTTCTTCGCGAACGCTGCGCCGGTCAGATATCTGCTCAGCGATCTCCTTATATTTTTCTGGGTTTACATAACGAAGGGAGAGATCTTCCAACTCCCATTTAATTTGCCAAATGCCCAAACGGTTTGCCAAGGGGGCGTGAATGTCAAGGGTTTCTTGGGCGATGCGCTTTTGCTTTTCTGGTTTGATAAAACCAAGGGTGCGCATATTGTGCAATCGGTCGGCAAGTTTAATAAGAACCACGCGAACATCATCATTCATCGCCAAAAAGGTTTTGCGAATGGCTTCGATCGCTAATTGTTTTTTGCGCTTCCTAATTTGCTCTTCGGAGGGAGGTGTTTCGCCATTTTCATCGTAATCCTTGCGCGAGACTCGCGGCAGACTATCGAGTTTGGTTACACCATCAACTAAGTTAGCTACAACATCGCCAAACTCTTCTTTGAGATACTTTAGGGTGATTCCAGTATCTTCAACGGTATCATGAAGTAACCCTGCAGCAATAACCTCCGACGGCATATGCAGGTCGGTTAGGATCTGAGCGACAGCCACACAATGGTTGATGTAAGGTTCGCCGGATTGCCGTTTTTGATCTGTATGAGCTTCCGAGGCGAGATCATAAGCTTTTTGTACGAAGGCTTTATCGCTCGCGGTAAAATATTCCGGGAGTGTTTCCATCAATTTGGTTATGGCAATTGCCTGGGTTATTTTCATAGTTGGCCGTTTCTTCCAAAAAAGATAGAACGTCTTAGAGATTATAAATTACAATTATTAAAAGATTGAATTAAAAAAACTACTTATCAGGAGTTCACTATGCAATATTCGATGTTATTAAATGAAGGCGGCGAAGCGACTTTATTGTACGCACCCTATATTTGGACATTTTTCGCCATCTTCGTCGCGTTAGTAGCTGTGGGTTGGATCGCTAAATCTATGGGCTGGTTATATGTTGAAAAAGGTGAAGAAAAGTCAAAGAAAGCAAAGAGCAGTCACTAAGTATGGATTTTAAACTACAAGCACCTTTTGTACCTACCGGAGATCAACCAGACGCGATCAAAAAATTGGTCGAGGGTCTTGGGCGTGGGTTAAAACATCAGGTGTTGTTGGGGGCTACTGGAACCGGAAAAACCTTTACCATCGCGTCCATTATTCAGCAAGTACAACGCCCTGCGCTCATTATGGCGCATAACAAAACCTTAGCAGCTCAGCTCTATTCCGAGTTCAAGGACTTTTTCCCTGAAAACGCGGTAGAGTATTTTGTTTCTTATTACGATTACTACCAACCTGAGGCGTATGTTCCCCGCAATGACTTGTTCATTGAAAAGGAAACCGAGATCAACGAAGAGATCGAACGATTACGATTGGCGGCGACAACATCTCTTGTCTCCCGCAAAGATGTGATCATTATTGCTTCGGTTTCTTGTATTTATGGTTTGGGGAGCCCGGAGGAGTTCTTAAAGGGTTCTGTTACTATCAAAAGGGGCGAGATATATCGCCGAAATGCTTTGTTGCGACAATTAATTGAAAGCCAGTACCAGCGTAACGATATCGACCTGAAACCCGGTACTTTCCGCGTTCGCGGTGATACGCTTGAGATCATCCCGGCTTATCAGGAAAAGCGTGGCTATAAAGTAAGTTTCTTTGGCGATGAGGTAGAGGAGATCTATGATTTCAGCCCAATGACTGGTGAAGTATTCAACGAACCAGACGAAATCAGTATTTATCCTGCAAAGCATTATCTTACCCAGGATGAAAAACTCAAAGCTGCCATCAATGATATTGAAACAGAACTCGCCACTCGAGTTGAATATTTTAAAAAAGAGAATCGGTTTATTGAAGCACAAAGGATCGAGCAACGAGCCCGTTACGATCTTGAAATGTTAAAGGAAGTAGGCTATTGCAGCGGCATCGAGAACTATTCCCGCCATCTTGATCAGCGTTCGCCAGGAACCCCGCCTTGGACTTTGATCGATTTTCTCCCCTCTGATTATCTCTTGATTCTGGACGAAAGCCATATGACTGTCCCACAAATTCGTGGCATGTTCAACGGCGATCAGGCCCGCAAAACAACTTTGGTGGATTATGGGTTCCGTTTGCCGAGCGCTATGGATAATAGACCCTTAAAATTTACTGAATTTGAACAGATTATGGGCCAAACCATTTACACCTCAGCCACCCCTGGCCCATACGAGCTCGGCCATGCGGAGCAGATTGCCGATCAGGTAATTCGCCCAACCGGCTTGGTAGACCCAGAAGTAGAAGTTCGGCCTACCAAAGGCCAGGTCGATGACCTGGTAGGCGAGATCAATCTGCGTACCGCGAAAAAAGAGCGGGTATTGGTTACTACTTTAACAAAAAGAATGTCTGAGGATCTTTCTGATTACTTGAAAGAATTGGGCATAAAAGTCCATTACCTTCATAGTGAGGTAGAAACGCTCGAACGTATCGCCATCTTGCGTGATTTGCGCTTAGGGGTTCATGATGTGATCGTTGGCATAAACCTGTTGCGAGAAGGGCTCGATCTACCTGAAGTTTCCTTGGTCGCAATTCTTGACGCCGATAAAGAAGGATTCTTGCGGTCCAGTACATCGCTCGTACAAACCATTGGACGCGCGGCCCGAAACGCAAACGGTCGCGTGATCATGTATGCTGACCGCATCACAGATTCGATGAAATTTGCCCTCGATGAAACCAATCGCCGACGCGAAAAACAGACCGCTTACAACAAAGAGCATGGTATCGTCCCTATCAGCATTACGAAGGCGATCCGCGACATCACCGATTCCCTTTCGGTAGAGGCTCGTGAGAACTTGATGAGTGTTGGGGAAGAAAAAGGAAAGTACAAAACTTCCAAACAAAAAGCGGGAAGCGATATGAAGGAATTAGAGCATATGGTCGTAGAAATGGAACGATCAATGAAAGAAGCCGCCAAAAACCTTGAGTTCGAAAAGGCAGCATCCTTCCGTGATGAGATCTATGAACTTAAAGCGCTCATAGCAGATGGAACCAAGCTAACACCGTGGGAAAAGTTAAAAGTATTTACGGACGAGAAATAAGACAATTAATGGAAAATATCACTTCAACCGCAAATCCAAAAATAAAGCTGGTCAGATCTCTGCGAACAAAGAAATTCCGTGACGAAAATGGTCTTTTCCTTATAGAAGGAATCCACCATGTCGGCGCGGCGTTTGAGGCAGGGTGGGAGTTCGACTCTGTTTTTTATGATCCTGACCACCTAAGTAGCGTATACGGCAGCGATTTGATCGATGCGATGCTGGAAAAACATGTACATTGTTATTCCGTCACCCGTGAAGTGTTTGAGAGTATTGCTGACAAAGAGAACACCATCGGAATGATCGCTAGTGTTCATAAAAAATTGACTAGGCTAATTGATCTCAAAACCCAAAAACTCGTCGCTGCTATGGTTACCCCGCAAGATCCCGGCAACGTAGGTTCGCTAATTCGCACCCTAGATTCGATTGGCGGCGGCGGGCTTCTCTTAATAGATGGTGGTGTGGATCCATTTCACCCAGCGCTGATACGTGCCAGCATGGGAGCATTTTTTTGGAATCCAACAGTATCGATCTCGTTCGCTGAATTGGTAGCTTGGAAGGAAGAAAATGGATACTCACTGATCGGTACATCTGCGAAGGGGAAAAATATGTTGCAGTACATAATTCAAGACAAGAAAAACATCGTTCTATTTGGTTCTGAGCAAAAAGGCCTAGATTCTGATCAGATATCCGCTTGTGATGAACTTATCTCCATACCGATGCAAGGTCATAACAGTTCTCTTAATATCTCGGTCGCCGCGGGTATCATTCTTTATAAAATAGCCGGACTTACCTGACCAATTCTTGTATAATGGAATAATACAGCACCTCGGGAGGTCGTTATGAAAACTGCTTCTGCTGGAGTGATTGGTATTTTAACAGGGGGTGGAGATGTACCAGGATTGAACCCGGCCATTCGCGCGGTCACGATCAGGGCGATTAGGGAGGGCTATAAAGTAATTGGTATTCGCCGGGGCTGGGCGGGGTTAACCGACATCCTACGCGATAAGAACGCGGATAATTCCAATAATTTTCAAGAATTAACTGAAGAAGTAGTAAATAAGGCCGGCCGAACAGGTGGTACCTTTATTCACACTTCGCGTACCAACCCCAGTAAAATTAAAAAAAATGACGTTCCTGAACATCTCCGGACAAATTATTCCGCTGAGCGGAACGATTTGACGCCTGAAGTACTTAAAAACTTGGATTACCTTGGAATTGATACACTTATCCCAATTGGCGGTGATGATACCCTAAGTTACGGCGTGAGGTTGTACAAAGAAGGTGTGAAGGTTGTTGCCATACCCAAAACGATGGACAATGATGTTCCGGGTACCGATTATTGTATCGGGTTTAGCACCTGCATTACTCGAACGATCGCGCTAACCAATTCCTTACGCACAACCGCTGGCTCCCATGAAAGATTTTTGGTGTTGGAAGTATTTGGCCGTTATGCGGGTTTTACGGCGATTCTGCCAACGATGGCAGGCGCGGCGCACCGTTGCGTAATACCCGAGTACAAATTTAACATCGAACGTTTAGCTGAGTTGCTCAGTGCTGACCGCAGCCGCAACCCAAGCCGCTACTCTGTCGTGTTGGTATCTGAAGGCGCTACCTTCGAAGGTGGCGATATGATTTTCGAAAACAGTATGACCGATGCTTATGGTCACGCGAAACTTGGCGGTATCGGTGACCTTGTATCTGCAGAATTAAAGAACCAATCTCCCAAGTTCAACAAAGGTCAAACAGTCGATATTTTAACGCAAAAATTGGGCTATATGGTCCGTGGTGGAGACCCCGACGCAATCGATTCGATCGTCCCAATGGCGTTTGGTAACCTTGCCTTGGATCTGGTTCTAAAAGGTGTTCACGGCCGCTTGGTTGTGTTGAAGAATGGCCGCTACGATAATATGCCGCTGGATGTGGTAACCGCCTCAAAGAAATTGGTGGATGTGAATCATTTTTATGATACCGCGCGTTATCGCCCGATCTATGAGAATTTTGAAATGAAACCGCTCTTTATAATGACCGGGGAATGATTGGGTACGGCAGTTCTTGCCGTTTCACTTCATTCGATTGTGAATGCTTTGAAGGTATTTTGGAGTAATTGGAAGTGCGAGAAACGGTTATTAATAAAAATCATACAGTGAAATTTTCTAATTAAAGTATAATCTTTTTCGATTGTACATATTATCACAAAACCGAAGGCGAAGTATGAAAATTAATTTTGGAATGTGGAAAAAAGCATCCTGGGAATTGATCAAAATGGATGATAAGGCTGAATGGGATGCACTGGACGTGTTTTCGAAGTGGTTGATCGCCACTCGCTCTGCTGTCACGACCGTTACAATCTACTCCTCCATCATTGCTGGTCTACTTGCGTGGAAGGATGGAACATTTAATTTTCTCCCGTGGCTGATCATCACTATTGGTTTGTTTGTTGCTCATGGCACCAATAATTTACTTAATGATTACACCGATTTCACCCGCGGTGTAGACGCGGATAATTATTTTAGAACTCAATACGGGGTTCACCCACTTGTTCAAGGTTTCTGGAACACAAAGCAGCAAATAAATTGGTTCCTCGTTAGCGGTTTTATCGCTACGATCTGTGGTTTTTACGCGGTTTGGTATACCTTTACCACTCACCCTGAAGCCTTGGGAAACGTGATCGCCTTGTTTGTTTTTGGCGCTATCATTCTTCTCTTCTACACTTGGCCAATGAAGTATTTCGCTGTAGGTGAATTTACCATTTTCCTAATTTGGGGACCAATTATGGTTTCGGCTGTGTATTTGGTACTAAGCGGCACAATGAGTTGGATGATCGCTCTTGCGGGGATTCCGTGGGGTCTCACCGTGGCGAGTATCAATTATGCTAAACATACCGATAAGATGAAACCTGATAAAGCGAAAGGGGTTGGCACCTTCCCGGTACGCGTCGGTGAACCTTTTGCTCGCGCAACAACAATCTTCACTTTGGTTGCAGCCTATGGTGTGATCATCTATTTGGTCGCCACACAATTTTTATCCCCGGTTTTGCTATTGGTGCTATTTGCCCTAAAAAGAGCTTTGTTCGCGGTCGTGATCCTATCTAAACCTCGCCCCGATGAACCACCCGCTGGTTTTGAGGCGTTTTGGCCAACATATCTTTCAGGGGTTTGTTTTTATCACAATCGTATGTTTGGGGGGTTGCTCATACTTGGCTTCCTGTTGGACGCGGCTTTTTCGAAGCTTCCAGCCGGATCGGTCTCACCAATGGCAGCTAGCCTTATTGTTTTGGGAGTTGCGGCCTTGGTCGCGGTTTATAACACCGTTAGAGCAAAGAAATAAAAAAGGTAATACTACTAATTCAGCCTGGGGATTGTTTTCCCAGGCTTTTCTTTTTAATTTTGTTTTTTCCAAGGGCAATAATAGGCTTCGAGTAAATTGATGACGGATGTGAGGCTTATACCAAGAATGCTCATCGCGATGATCCCGGCATACATTGCCGGAAAGTTCATAAGGGTAGAACCTTGCAGATAAATAAAATAGCCTAGGCCATACGTGGTGGCGAATAACTCGGAGAGATATAAAACAGCGACAGCCGTGCCAATGGATTGTCTTAAAGCGGTGAATATTGGTGGAAGGCAGGCGGGTAGGTATACGAACCATAACAATGCTTTGCGGCCTGCCCCAAGGCTTCGAACGGATAAAATAAGCTCGCGTTTAATATCGGAGGCTTGGTCTTTGACAAGTACAAGAACTTGAAAGAATAGGATAATCAGGATGATCAAAATTTTTGAGACTTCACCTATCCCGGTAAAGAGAAAAATGATAGGGATAAAGACCACTTTTGGGATGGGATAAAGAATGTAGATGATGGGGGAGACAACTCGATTGATCGATGGGAATTGCCCTGAAATGAGACCGATCGGGGTTGCTAGAAGGACTGCCAAAACCGTACCCGCAAACACTCGCATTAGGCTGTAAATAAAGTGAACAATGATCTCACCTTTGATTAGCTCTTGGAAGAATGTTTGGAATACTAAAATTGGTCCTGGTAATATGGAGCGGTCGACGATCACTGATAGCAAAAACCAGGCGACCAATAAAATGGCAAAGGCGAACAAATATTCCTTTGGTTTGATCTTTGCCACCTATTTATCCTCGTAATCCATAGAATTGCGCATAAGGTGTTTTACCCGTTCAATTGTTTCTGCGCGGTTTGTGCCGCTTTCTAAGTGGATTGTTTCAAAGGAATTGTTGGGAGCGTCCAAGATCACCAAAAAATGGTCACATAAAACAAAAGCTTCATCAATGGAGTGTGTCACCATAAGCAGGGTGGTCTTTTGTTCTGAGATGTAGGATCGGATCTCCTCGATCAGAGCTTCACGTGTGGGACCGTCTAATGCGGAAAAGGGCTCATCAAGCAGTATCAGATCGGGGTTTAGGATGAAGGTTCGGGCGATGGCAGCTCGTTGTTTTTGACCGCCAGATAATTGATGGGGGTATTTTTCTTGGAGATCGTTCAGTCCGAGCTTTGTTATCCAACCATCATATTCAGGGGTCTCAAAACGCTGGTTTGATTCAAAAAAAGTTGGTAAACCAAATTGCTGCAACTTTTTACCGAGCAATATGTTATCCCGGATGGTTGCCCAAGGTAACAAGCCGTAATCTTGCAAAATGAGGCCAGTTTTTTTTCGCGGTTTGATCAGCAGCATCCCATCGATCATCACTTGTCCGGACTTCGGCTTGAGCAGACCGCAGACAAGCGAAAGCAGGGTGGTCTTTCCGCAACCGGATGGTCCGACGATGGCCCACGTTTCACCCTTACCGATCTTCAAACAGAGTTCCTTGAAGATCGGTGTTTTATTATGGTCAAATGAGATGCTCTGAAGATCGATCATGGTTGTGCTTTTATTTTAGCAGAGCATCCGTCACTGATTCGGCGTATTCTAGTGCTTGCGGTAATATGCCTCCCTCTACCGCCCAGGAGGTTACATCATCCCAATCCGCTTGGGTTGGAAGAGTTGCGCCGGGAAAAACAGGAAAAGTGAAGGTTTCTAGCAGATCAGGGGGAACAACCTTGTTTTCAGCAAGGTAGCTTTTGAATTTTGCAGGGTCGCTGTTGATCATTGCTGTAGCTTCATCGATAGCCTTAAGGAAGGAGGAGGCTGCGACCGGATTGGAATCGATCAGTGTTTTGCTAAGCGAGATAACGCTTGCACCCGAGGCTGGATTTTTAGTATCATCGATAATATTGACAGCACCCTTCGCTAGAGCCATCGACGCCAAAGGATCAGGGAGTACAACCGCTTTTGCTTCGCCAGAGAGCAGCAAGGCTAGGCGATCAGGAAGTTTGGGGATGGCAACGTATTTGATATCATCCTTTGCGAGACCATTTTCTTCAAGTAGGCGAGTGGTTACATATTCAATGATGGTGCCTTGAGAAATACCAATTTCAACCCCTTTTAAGCTCGCAACATCAGTGATGCCGGAGCTCGGTGAGGCTAATACGAAGAAGTGGGCAGTCTTGTCATCCGCCATGAGCGCGTGGCGAACTACCTGGATCTTGACGCCATCTTTGTTGAACTGCATAGCATTGAGTAATTCATTGATAACGCCATCAACTTGACCAGCCTGGAATAGTTGATCGCGCTCAGGCGCGGAGGTCACTGGTACAAGTTCAACATTTACATTGTGCTTTTCAAATAATCCTTCTTTTTGCGCGACAAACAGTGGTAATGAGTCCACAATAGGCAAATAGGCGAATTTGATGGTAGGTTGGGTAGCGGCGGCAGGGCTGCAGCTCGTCAAACTGATTGCTACCATAAATACTATTAATACAAATTTCCTCATTATTTTTTCTCCTGGTACATAATTGAATTTTTAAAAAATTGGTTGATATCGGGAAGATGTTGCTCAAGGTCAAAATCGGGGTTGTAGATCCAATGAATGACCAATTCATTCATTGCTCCAACCCAAAGCCGAGAGATGATAGCGGTATTAATAGGGGGTAGGCTGCCATCCGCGACAGAACGGTCGAGCCTTTTTTGGATAAGATCGCAGAATTGATCATTTACCATGCGACGGCGGTTTTCAAAAAGTTCGCCGAGACCAACGGCCTGGATAAGAACGATCTTCGCGAGTTTCCTATATTGATTGAAGAGGGAGATGACTTCTGTATTGATTGAAGGCAGTTGCGCCGAACCTTTTTGTTCAGAATCGATGATCTTGGTCACTCGGGCTTCGAGTAAACCGATAAAGGTATCGATCAGGCCAAGAAAGATCTCTTGTTTGCTTTTAAAGTAGAAATAGATGGACCCTTTGGAGCTTTGGGATGCTTCAACAATATCATCCATCCTTGTGTCGTGATACCCCTTGGAGGAAAAGACATTGATCGCGGCTTCAAGTATTCGTTCTCGTATAGTAGGCGCTTCGCTCATAGACTGACCAGTCAGTCTATTGTATCATAAGCTTACTGTGCTGAGCGAAGCGCTATTTATTACGAATATTAGCCGGCTTTTTGCTGTCGCTTATGGTTAATCCACTCGATCACCATAGGGATTACCGAAATCAAAACGATACCTACAATAACGAATTCAAAATTCTTTTCAACAAAAGGTATGTTGCCAAAGAAATAGCCTAAAGCTAGAAAAATACTGACCCAAGCAACGCCGCCAACAACATTGTATTTAAAGAAGTAGCTGTAAGACATATCGCCAACGCCAGCAACAAATGGGGCAAATGTTCGAACGATGGGAACGAATCTTGCTAAGAAGATAGTTTTTCCGCCATGCTTGTTGAAGAAGGCATGGGTTCTGTCAATGTATTCCTTTTTGATCAGCTTTACTTCCCCAGTGTATGCGCGTGGGCCGATCTTGTTGCCGATCCAATAATTTACTGCATCACCACCTATAGCGGCTATGGTGAGCAGAACAAAGAGCAATGCCAGATTAAAATCGCCTTTGGCAGCAAAGATACCAGCGGCGAAAATGAGTGAATCGCCAGGAAGGAAAGGTGTAACAACGAATCCAGTTTCCGCGAAGATAACGAAAAATAACAGCAAATACGTTAGCGTTCCATACTGGGCAATGATAGTTTCCAAGTATGTATCGAGGTGAAGGAAGATGTCGATCAAAGATGTTAGGATGTCCATTTAGAGTTTCTCCATTGTGAAATTAACTTGTTTATTATAATCGGGAAATGAGAGGTTATTTCAATTAGTGTTTGTTGATGAATTCTTCCACTTCTTGGTCAGTTGAGATCTGCGATACTTTTTCCAAAAAGACACGCAAATTGGGTGAATCTGCCCTAAACCGCCGTAACGCATCGCCAATTGGGTCACTGCCAGCGGCGCTAATAGGATTGGAGCTATACGAGCCGTGAAACGCAAAAAATGCTTGATTGATCTTTCGAATTCCGTACCCGTTTTGGTTGAGGATGGCCTTTCGATCTCTCATATATGATTCCGCTTGCTCGATCAGTTTTTCGTTTAGCAACGAATCCACCTTATTTCGGGTATCGAACATAAATCGTTGATAATCAAAAACGGGAGGTGATGGATTTGGTTCGTTTCTTGCCGTCTGAGGGGCAGGTATAGGGCTTGCATAATAGGTCTCAAAAACCATTCTCCCAAGTTCCTCGCCCGCGATGGAGGCAACTGTTTCGTTGAAGGTCCTCAAGTTTTGTGAGGTGTAATTTAGACCAAGAGGTTTTGTGGCAAGGTAAATATGTATCCATTCATGTGCAATCGTTTCCGATTGCCATCGGAAATTTGACGTGCGCATGACCATTGTCGGATAGGTCGAGTACCCACCGATCTCTTCGACAATCGTTGAAACCCCATACCTTTTGTCTAAATTCACCTCAAACTCGTCTAATTCCGCCGGCGGGATCGGGTCTAAAACTTTGGTAAATTCGGTTTGGATAATATCTCGGGGCGAAACAATAAGGTTGAGCGGTAATGGGGTTGTAAAGTAAAGAACAGGTGGATGAATGGAAAAATTTCCGGTCAGGTTATTTTTGGAGATCGCTATTTCAAATTGGTTTTCAATAAAAGACTCTAAAACTAGCGCGTAAGAATCTGGATCAAGCCCTACCTGTGTTGCAAGATCGGGGCTGGAATAATAGGCCTTGATGAGTTGAACTTTTTTTTCCGTGGGCAGGTAGGCAGGTAGGTTGAGCGATCTCGCTTGAGCTTTTTTCCAGATCGCCATAAATTCCCAACGGACAATATCAAAATTATGGTCAGAAGTTACAAGATCGATAGCTTCGAGATTTGTAAGGGATGGCGTGCTTTTCGAGAGGAAAATGAGCCAGAAAAAAATAACTAGGGGTAGGATATACCATTTTTTGATCATCGGAATAAAAAAACCATCGTAACGTTATTGTACGATGGTTTTAAGGTTCTTTTGAAAAAAGTACTAGCTAAAGGTTATCGAGATAGTTGTTGATCGCAAGTGCGGCTTTGCGGCCGGCCACCATTGCTGTTACTACCAAATCAGGACCGGTTACGTCATCACCGCCTGCAAAAACACCTGGGCGGGTGGTCTTAAAGGATTGGCGATCGCTGACCGTGATCAGACCCCAGTCGTGAACATCGAGATTAGGGGTAGTTTTGCCAAGGATAGGATCGGGCCAATAACCAAGCGCTTTAATGGCGCTGTCGATGGCGATGGAGAAATTAGAACCTTCTACCGGAACTGGTTTACGTCTCCCTTTCGCGTCGGGTTCGCCTAATTTCATTTCTATGCATTCTACCGCAGCAAGCCGACCATCTTCACCCGCTAAAAATTGAACTGGTTGGGTAAGGAAGCGATACTGAGCGCCTTCGTCTTTTGCCATCTGGCGGTCTTTCTTGCCGCCGGGCATTTCGTTCTCGGTTCGGCGGTACAAACAAATCACTTCTTCGGAGCCTAATCGAAGGGCTGTTCGAAGGCAGTCGGAAGCGGTATCGCCGCCACCGATCACGGCTACTTTGTTTCCAAGAACAGGTTTTTCTTTTTTGTCAGCGGGTAAGTTATGGTCTTCAACATTGCCTCGAATCAAGAAATCGGTGGCTTCGTAGACACCCGGCAGGTCTTCCCCCGGGATCTCCATCTTTGCGTCGATGCCTGTACCAACTCCAAGGAACACAGCGCTATAACCTTCGGCAAAAAGACCATCAACGGTCTTATCGCGACCAATATAGGTATTTCCTTGGAACTTTACGCCAGCGTCCAAAAGGTCCTGCCATTTTTCGAAAACCGCTGTTTTTGGTAATTTAAAATTGGGGATGCCATAAACCATTAATCCGCCAGGTGCGGGTTTGGATTCAAAAATGGTGACCTCGTGCCCTTTTTGGAGAAGCACGTGGGCACAAGACATGCCTGCGGGGCCAGCGCCAACCACAGCAACTTTGTGTTTGGAAATTTTATCTTTTGTGACTTTGTAAGGATTGTTTTCACGTTCCCATTCAAGCGCAAATACTTCTAATTGACCGGTAAGCACCGGTTCGTGATCTTTGTTGAGTACACAAGAACCTTGGCAGAGTTGTTCGTGAGGACATACTCTACCGCAAATTTCTGGCAAGGATGAAGTTTGGTGGTAAATAGCGGATGCGCTTTTATAATCGCCACGCTCAATTAGCCACATCGCTGATGGAATATCGTTGTGAGTTGGGCAAGCAACCATACATGGGGCGGGGTCTGGGCAATGAATACATCGGGCAGCTTCGACTTTGGCTCTCGTTTCGTCGAATTCGATGACAACATCCTCGAAATCGCAAACACGTTCAGATGCCGGGCGAAGGGTTAGGTCATTAAAAGGTTGGTTAGCTCTATTCTTGCGATCGATCTCTAAAAATTCACCAGGTACAGCCTGCATGCTATCTCCTCGAAATCTGGATAATAAAACCACTCATAAGCAAAATGATACTGAATAATACCCTATCATTACAATTTCTAATGTCATCAATGTTAAAGACAATAGTCACTTGGACAACTTTAAGAAAATATGTGAATCCATCACCAGATTCATGCCAAAATTTTGGTTCCCGTTATGATCGAAAACAAAAACCCTTCCAGAAAAGAAACCTGGAAGGGTCAGTTTTTTCCTAAGAATGTTCTTTAGTTATCGGTAACTATTCCAATTCTTAGATTTCGTTCAGGACGGCTAAAGGTATGACACATTGAACAATCGATTTTTTCGCCAGTAACATGTTCATCGTGTAATTTGGTGAAGGACAACACTTCACTTTCCAAGGAATGGCACTGAGTACAAACCACGTCGCGAGTATCCTTGAGTTCATAACCCATTGTTCTCAAATCCATCTGAGTACGTGTTTCGTGACAGGATGCGCAGTTGAGTGCAAATGCCTTAGGTTCAACACCGTGGGTGATGAGTTGTTCAGTTCGGGTATCAACCCAAGTATAACCGCCTGGTAAGCCCATAAAATCAACACCATTTTGCGCAGCTTGCTCGTACAAACCGGTCATAAAGTTCCAGAGTACATCATATGAGACCATTCGGCCCGATGAGTTTTCACGCGGTTGGACAGCGGTATGTACTTTGATCGGATAGAGTTTGCCATCATTGATGTCACCTAATGCTTCCGCCATGGTGTAAACACCATCGGCATTTGGTTCGATCGACTGAGTAAGCGAGTAGATATAGGATTGACCATTCCAGAAGGTATAGGATGGAATTACATTGCTTCCACGAACCTCTTCGCCAAGCCATGCACCTTGTCCACCTAGGCTAGTAGGATTCCAAACTGGAATTCTCCAATCACGGTGCATTTCAGTAGACGTATTCTTACCGTAGGTTGGAATATGGCAGGTTTGACAGGCAACTCGTCCAGCATGGGTATCAAGATTTGTCTTTCCGTGAGGCTTAGAATTGTGACATTGTTGGCAGGTTACAGTTCCACCTTCAGCAATTCGCAGGTCAATGCCCTTGCCTGGGATCTGGTGATCGTGGCTGGTTACGTGACAATCCTGACAGTTGAGGTTTGCGCCTTGTGGTGACATGTGGAAATCATCGTGGGTAGTTAAGGCGGGGGATCCAAGAGCCTTATAGATATCTCCGCGTTTTGCGCCATCACTTCCACCCGCGCCAGCATGACAGCGCAGACAAGAATTTTTGGTTGGTAGATGCACGGTTTGAGCTAAGCTCAACATCGTTGTCCCTGCTGGCATTTTCCCGAAATTGGGTTGTTGTTTATAAGCACCATCGATCAAATCGGGGATGTTATAGGTCTTGGATTCTCCAAGCCAATTTGTTAATGTTTCAGTTGTGCTTGATGGTCCTAAGCTGCGCTGATAGGTATCGTTGTGGCAAACCAAACAATCGATATCCGCAACGGTCTGATCAACGACCCGCCCAGTACTAGCATGACAACTAATACAAGCCCACTTAGATTGCTCGGGTGCGGTACAGTAGGTATTAATCTCATCCCATTTCCCAGCCCACTGCATGTGTTCCGAATTCAACATACCCGCTGCTTCCTGGGCATGGCACTGAGCGCAAGTTTCAGCGCCTGTGTATTCAGCGATCGTAGAGTGAACATTCACGGTTGGGGTTGGTGATGAGGTAGCTGTGGGGGAAGGCGAAGGAGTTTTGGTTGGGGTCTTCGTCTTAGTAGGAACTTTGGTCTGGGTGGGTACCTTAGTCTTGGTTGGTGCTTTTGTTTTGGTTGGTACCTTTGTCTTCGTTGGGGTTTTGGTCTTTGTTGGAGTTCGAGTACCAGGGGTATCGCTATCTCCTGAGGAAGACGCGGTAGCAGCGGTCACTTGAAAAAGAACCATACTGAACAAAATTACTACTAGACCAATTATTGAAAACTTTTTTTTCATCAGCATTACCTTTCTTAAAATAAGATTAAAAAACCGTGATATTTCTATTAGTCGTAATCCGGTCGAAAAGGTTACTAAAGATATCCGATTTGGAATAATTTCGTGTTTGAAGTTTTTGGTCTATTGCAAATTATTTTTTCCAAAAAAAAAACCAGGAAGAAATTAATCTTCCTGGTTTTCGTGATAGCGGCCCCAAATTACTTGGGGGGTGGAATGGTTGTTGGGAGAATGATGATGAACATTTGGCATTTACAGGTAGATTTATTCCAAAACCAAAGGAATGGACATTGTTGAACTTGGCAGCTATTGGGCTTATCTTTACTTTCAGCTTTGGGCGATTCATTCGAACCGCATAAGAGTGGTTCTGAACCATTGGGGGTAAAGCCAATATACGCCCTGCAACTATTATCGGTAGAATACAAGTTTTTTAACGGATATTGCGAGCTTTCCTTAAGTGGGGAACCAGCGTCGAGTGCTGTGATCTGGTCATTGTAATTAAATTTGCCCGTATCTCGTAAACCACCATCAGCCCATGGGTTCCACATAAATTCACTAGTTGAAAGGCTGATCTTGAAAGCGAATTCAATAACATTGGCATCTGAAGGAGAAATTCTTACATAAGCCAAATCGGGGTCGATGCCAACGCCACTATCAAATAATAGCGTCTCGTAGCCATCAGTACCAAGGGGAGCTTCCGACAGTGCAGGGTTGATCCCACCGCTAGTATGGTTTTGATCTTGTAATACCTTTACTCGGTCGGTAGACCAAGTAGTTGTGTAAGGGGGTTTTGACCAAACTAGAATATCGCCAAACCCATCCCGGTTAATATCAACCTCAACGCCATAATCACCAGAGGTTTCATCTTTTGGGATGAAACCAATAGTTTTGATGAAGGCATAATTCCAGTCCCCTTTTTGGTAAAGGAAAAATTGCTTAATGTCCAAATGAGGTTGGTAGGTCATATCAGCTTGAGTAAAGGGTCTCTCAAATCGGTTCAGGTCATAAATATCACCAAATGGGGCATAATGCTTTAGGCCAGTCCCAGATGATTCAACATCGTAAAAAGGATTTCCAGCAACCGTTACCTCTTCGGGTATTGCGGTGTGTACGATGGCAGTAGCTGTAGGAGGAATTGCCTCGGTTGGCGTTTCTGTTGGGGCTTCTGTTGCGGGGATTGCTGTGGGTTCCGCCGTTGGCACAACTACTTCCGTGGGAATGATCTCTGTTGTTGGTGTTGCTGGCTGAATTATCCCTTGAACTGCGCTACAGCCAGAAGAAATGGTCATAACCAACACCAGCATAAGAATGAACAAAAACTTGATTCGAACCCGAATAATACCTTTCATGCATGCTCCTTAGAATGATCAGGAAAATAATATTAATTCATTATTGACGAAATTAATTGATAGTCAATAGGGAATTATTAAAATCGAATTTCAAATCAGCCAAAATGTATCCAAATAGGCTAATTATAAGAAAAACTAATAGGTAGTTTATTCTTGTGCCAGAAAATGGGGTTGAATTTATGGTTGGATGGGATCAAAATTGAGAAACAAACATCAATAATCGAGAAAAGCATATCCATCACCACGCTAATAACCCTCCCTTTTTGTCCTTAGAAGTGAGTGATGATTAATCATATTGACCAAAACAAGCAAATGTAAGTTAAGGTTTTCGGAGAAAATGTTTATAAATCTATAAAGATCTGAGCTTAAATTGGTTCGTAGGGAACCACTCGAAGGTCGAGCATAACCACGTTAGTACCTACCCATTGAAACAAGTAAGTAGGAAAAAGCAACTTGCGGAATGGGTTAAATCAAAGTGTCCATTTCATAATTTTGGCTTTCTCCCTAAACCTAGATTTTAGATTTATGAAAATGAATCTATTTAAAAATGTATTGAAAAGGGCAGAGGCATTCGTGGTCAATCAATAAAATCGTGGATCAGTCGGTTAATTTTTTCTAAAAATTGGAAAAATTTACCTCCACGTCACTATTGATTTATCAATTCATTCGACGTGAAAATTGTCTTTGTTTGAGCCCCACTGCATTGGAGAGTGGTTAATAGTTGCTGGAGGGGTAAATCAACCGTGCCATCATTTTTCTTTTCGAGCATGAGCCGACTCCAGTTTTCACAGAGTAGCATTTGCATTCCTTCGTTTTGTTCATAAGCCTTGAGTGTAAGTTCAATAGCTGTGGCATCTTGGTTTAATTGATAAAAAGCTTCAATGAAAGGGAGATACTCCAGCCCGTACTTTGGCGCTAAGTTTTGCGCAATACTCTCCTCCCAGATCTTAGTTACCGTTCCCCAATCGGAAAACTGGCGAGCAAGATCTGCCTTCTGAAAAATAATGCACCAGGTAGCTTTAGGCTCGCTGCCAAAAACATCCACCGGCATTGGTTTGCTTTCCTCAAGCACGATCATTTCGGGGTGCGACGTTAGGAACATTTTTTTCTCAGATTCAGATAGCCCAGGCGCGTTTTGGTAAATTGGATCAGCGACAAGCAAGCAACCTCTATCGGGGTTATAGAGCATCGGAACCGCTTTTTCCATATCCGAATTGAAACGAATAGTACGGAAACTAAAGCTTACTGGCCGCCTCGCGTTAGCTTCATTTTCGCGGATGCTGCGCAAATTTTCGGTGCCATTTACCCACCAGTGTTGCATTTCCTCTGTTCCTAAAATGTTGGAATACAAAATATTAACGGCGAACGCCATTTGATAATCTACCGTCAAATACGTGGTTTCGTTGGGGGAAACCAAAAATGCTTTGTTATCAAGCCCCGGAATTCGTTCTTTTAACTGCCAGAAAAAATTTTGCTGGGCTTCCCAATGACGTGCGTACTCATTTCCTACACGAAATTGGAACCCAACCGCGCAGATAGTGAGCAGCGCAAGAAGTATGCTAAATTTTTTTAAGTCTTTCCCAACAACCCAGCTGATCAATAAAACTAGGATCGAAACCGCGCCAAAAACTGGTCCAAGCAAAAAACGGCTCGACCACATGCCAACGATCGCCTGACGTCCGATCAACCATATCGGCAGCCCGCCCAAAATCAAAGCACTTAGCGCCAGAAGAAAAGAGAGAATGGAAAAGCCAGTTTTACCAGAGCCGCTCGGTGAGGGTTTTTCCCAGCTGTTCATTGAAAAATAAGCAGCTAAACCCGCGCCTAACCCCAAAACCCAGGAAAGCAAAAAGGATTTCGAGTTTATCTCAAAATCATTCGGTTTGATCGGTAAAGTCCAAGCATAGAAAATCGCGTGAATGC
>CAZSLN010000002.1:0-7202 GCA_964607645.1 uncultured Anaerolinea sp. | reverse complement strand
CCTGAACCACATTATTAATTAGAAGGAGGACAGTACCAAAGAAATTGCTTGATAAACCTTCGATCATTTTCAAGGAATGCTTGGTAGTATCTCCTTCAACTTGTAATAAAGGTAGAAGAAATAAACGGAAGCTGATAAAAACTCCGAAAATGAATAAATAAGGGGTCCACTCAATTATTGTTCTGCGAAGTTGGTTGGTTCTGTTTCTTTCAACTTGCGATATTAATACAAAGAGAAACAAAAGCCTTACCAGTTCCAATGCGCTAAAGTATTCGATGATGAGGATCTGCAAACAGCCAAGTAGAATGGAGGCGAAAGTGAGGATGAATTTATGGTCTTTCGATTTAAAAGCTCTAACCATCAGCCAAAGTGAAAGCATAAAAAGGAGCATGCTTGTAAAGTGAGGAATGCTGGTTCTAACCACAAATTGGCGAGTAATTCCCGGATAAATTGCTACCAATACTCCGATCCATCCAATTTCTTTTACATTATCAGGCCAGATCTCGATCATTGCCTTTATAAAAACTAAGATCGCCAAGGCATTGAGTGTGAGACCCAACAAATGCCAACTAATGGCCGAAGACCCTAAAATGGGATTAAATATTAAATGTACTAATGATGAAAAAGGTCGGTCAATAAGGAAGTAATCCCAGATCTGCTTTGCATTGAATCCAAGTTTATAAAGAAAAACCCCTTCCCAGTCGTCGTAATAGTAACCCAAACGCCAAACCTGAGAATCATAAGCAATGAACATAATCAAAAATAATGTGAATGCGTACAATTTGAATCCACTAAACCGATTGATTCTATTTTTTAATTTATCCCAAACCATCAGCATTTATCATCCTCATAATTCACACAAATACTTTTCATAAGGATAATTTTACTTCATCAGAATAGGATGTATCCATCAGGTGGTTTAGATATGTTACAGCGCATTCGTCCGAAGGGCTGGGTGGGCAAATCGATTTCCTTGACAGGCAGGGGTTATTGTTTATAATATGACGAACTTAAATGAATACCTTCTTTGCCCTATCCCTTATTGTCGTAATTATTTTGGTCCTTGTAGTACTTACGGACCTAATTTCTGTTGGGAAGGCCTCTGAAAGCGTAGGATAGTAATAACGAGAATAAACAAAAGAGCCGCCCAACCACTGGAGCGGCTTTTTTTTTGAGTAAAAACTTAACATAGAGGAATTATGCGATCAGACATTATTAAAAAAGGTTTTGAAAAAGCTCCTCACCGTGCCTTACTTAGGGCAACCGGTGTAAAAGATGAAGATTTTGGCAAGCCATTCATCGCCATTGTCAATTCATACATCGATATCGTACCCGGCCATGTTCATTTACAAGAGTTCGGTAAAAAAGTAAAGGAAGCCGTCCGCGCCGCGGGGGGGGTTCCGTTTGAATTCAATACCATCGGTGTTGACGATGGCATCGCAATGGGGCACGAGGGGATGAAGTATTCCTTGCCTTCCCGCGAGTTGATCGCGGATAGTGTTGAAACGATGATCAACGCCCACCAATTCGACGCGATGGTATGCATCCCAAACTGCGATAAGATCGTTCCAGGAATGCTCAACGCCGCCATGCGCGTGAATATTCCCACTATTTTCGTATCCGGCGGGCCAATGGCAGCCGGTCGTACCCCCGATGGTGAGGCGATCGATCTGATCTCGGTATTCGAAGGGGTTGGGGCGTTATCTACCGGTAAGATCACGGAAGAACGCCTTTTGATCCTCGAAAAATACGCCTGCCCCAGTTGCGGCTCGTGCTCGGGGATGTTTACAGCCAACTCAATGAACTGTTTGATGGAGGTGATTGGGCTCGCTCTTCCTTATAATGGAACAGCTTTAGCGCTCAGCAAGCAGCGTGATGAGATTGCGGCCTCTGCAGCAAGCAAGATCATGGATCTGTTGAAGAATAACTTGCGTCCGCGCGATATCGTTACGATCGACGCTATCGATGACGCCTTCGCCCTCGATATGGCAATGGGTGGATCATCCAACACTGTTTTACACACCCTTGCTCTCGCCCAAGAAGCTGACCTTAGCTATCCACTTGAAAATATCAATCTAGTTGCTGAAAAAGTACCACATATCTGCAAGGTATCCCCTGCGGGCAAATGGCATATGGAAGATGTCCATAACGCCGGCGGCATCCCCGCTATCCTCAATGAGATACAGCGCTCCACTGGAATGCTGCACCTAAACCGCCCAACCGTTAGCGGTTTTACCCTTGGCGAGAATATCGCCGGAAAAGCAATTTTAAATGAAGAAGTCATTCGAACCTATGATAACGCTCACTCCAAACGGGGTGGTCTTGCCATTTTGTTCGGTAATTTAGCTCCGAATGGAGCTGTCATCAAAGTTGGTGGTGTTAGCCCTTCGATGATGAAATTCACTGGTCCAGCTCGTATTTATGAATCGCAGAATGAGGCGATGGCCGGCATTATGGCCAAAGAAGTTCAAGCCGGCGATTGCGTGGTCATTCGTTATGAAGGCCCAAAGGGCGGCCCCGGGATGCAGGAAATGTTATCGCCAACTAGCGCCATTATGGGGCAGGGCTTAGGTGATAAGGTCGCACTCATTACTGATGGCCGATTTAGCGGTGGAACTCGTGGCGCTTGCATCGGCCACATCTCGCCTGAAGCTGCCGCTGGAGGACCGATCGCCGCCTTGCAAAATGGCGATATAGTCGATCTCGATTTGGACGCCCGCACCATGAATGTACGCCTCACTGCGGATGAGATCAACTCGCGTATTGCAAAACTGCCCCCGTTGGTACCAAATATCAGCAGTAAATGGTTACGACGGTATTCATATTTCGTCACATCCGCCGATACTGGCGCGGTATTAAAAAGCATTTAGGAAAGAGGAGTATTAAATGAAGAGAAGTGGTGCACAAATCATTTGTGAATGTTTGGTTAAAGAAAATATTAAAGTTATTTTCGGATACCCCGGCGGCGCCAATCTGCCGATCTACGATGCGATGCGTGGTTACCCTCAGATACATCATGTGTTACCCCGTCATGAACAGGGTGGCGGTCATATGGCTGATGGCTATGCTCGTGTTTCCGGCAAGGTAGGCGTAGCAATGGGAACTTCCGGCCCAGGCGCTACTAACCTGGTAACCGCAATCGCAACCGCTCATATGGATTCCATTCCGATGGTCTTCATCACGGCGCAAGTTACTTCAAAGCTGATCGGTTACGATGCTTTTCAAGAAACAGATGTAACTGGTATTACCTTGCCTATCACCAAGCATAATTATCTCGTTACCGATGTACACGATATTATGCCCACATTACGAGAAGCCTTTTATATCGCAAAAAGCGGTCGTCCCGGCCCTGTTTTGGTCGATATTACCAAAGATGCCCAACAAGCTTTTATTGAAGATTGGGAATACGACGATACCCCCATTCACCTTAAAGGCTACCGTCCCGATTTTACTCCTGCTCTCGCTAGCATCAAAGAAGCCGCCGCCCTGATCAACAGCGCCAAGAAACCAGTGATCTTGGCTGGTCATGGTATTTTAATGGGCAATGCCATGAAAGAATTTAAAGAATTTGCTGAGAAAGCCCATGCACCGATCGCAATGACTTTGCTCGGAATGGGCGCCATTTCAGCTCATCACCCATTGAATATGGGTATGATGGGTATGCACGGTGAATCTTGGGTAAACCATGCGATTCAGGATGCGGATCTTATCTTGGCTTTCGGTATGCGCTTTGACGACCGCGTCACAGGTAACTTGAATAATTACGCCAAAAGCGCTAAAAAGATCCATATTGAAATTGATCCCTCTGAAGTTAATAAAAATGTTAAGGTAGATGTTGGATTGATCGGTAATATCAAAGAGATCCTCGCCCAACTTAATCCATTTGTCGAAAAGAACGACCGCAAGGAATGGTTGAAGGTGATCAACGATATGAAGGGCGAAACCGCCGTTCGCGATATCGTCAACTTGCCAGATAACGGTCACTTGTATGCCGCTCAGGTCGTCAATGATATTAGGCGCCTTGCCCCCAAGAACACTGTCATAACAACCGATGTAGGCCAACACCAAATGTGGACCGCCCAGTATTTCAAGGTGGAAGACGCCCACACTTGGGTTACCAGCGGCGGCCTTGGCACTATGGGTTTCGGTTTGCCCTCCGCCATTGGCGCTAAATTTGCCAGCCCCGAAAGCGAAGTTTGGACCGTATGTGGCGATGGCGGTTTCCAAATGACCGCCGCTGAACTATCCACGATTGCTCAAGAAGAAATTAAGGTGAATATTGCCATCATCAATAACGGTTTCCTTGGAATGGTAAGGCAGTGGCAGGAATTCTTCTACGATAAGAACTACGCCTCAACCCCCATGAAAAGCCCTGACTTTGTAAAATTGGCTGAAGCCCATGGTTTAAAGGGAATTCGCGTTACAAAGCGATCGGAAGTTGAAGCAGCGATCAAAGAAGCTCAGGCTCATCCTGGCAGTGTCGTTATTGACTTCAAGGTTGAACAAGAAGATTCTGTTTACCCAATGGTCCCAGCTGGAGCGTCCTTGCACGAAATGATCAGACGCCCATCGTCAATTGTTGAAACACCCTTGGATGAATAATCAGAAGAGAGATGGAGAAGAGATGTTACACACTTTAGTTATCCTTGTTGAAGATAAACCAGGCGTTTTGAACCGGGTTGCCTCCCTATTTCGCCGAAGAACCTACAATATCGAATCCCTCACCGTAGGTCATACCGATATTCCGGGCGTTTCGCGAATGACCATCACTGTCGTAGGAAACGATGACCATATTGAGCGTTTGACCTCCTACCTTTACAAGCTGGTGAACGTCATTCAGGTAGAAGACCTGACCAAACGAAAGATGGTTTCTCGTGATTTGGCTTTGATCAAGATCAGCACACAAAATGAAAAACGCGCCGAGATCTTTCAGATGGTGGAAGTTTTTCGCGCCAAGGTAATCGACGTTACCAATGAATCTCTCATCATTGAGATCACAGGTTCAGATGACAAGATCAGTGGTTTCATTGATGTTATGAAACCCTTGGGAATAATTGAAATGGTACGAACCGGCGCTATCGCTATGGAGCGCGGAAGTGATTCTCTTATCAACTTAGCCGAATCTGGGCTTTAATCATAAATTACTTATTTGGAGGATAAAATGGCAAAAATTAATTTTGGTGGTGTTACTGAAGATATTGTGACCCGGGAAGAATTCACCCTGGATAAGGCTCGTGAAGTACTAAAGAACGAAGTAGTGGCGGTGGTTGGTTACGGTGTGCAAGGCCCCGCCCAGGCTATGAATATGCGTGACAATGGCATCAACGTGATCGTTGGTCAACGCCAAGGCACCCCCAATTGGGATCGCGCCATCGCCGATGGTTGGGTTCCCGGAAAGACCCTCTTCCCAATTGAAGAAGCCGCCGAAAAGGGTACTGTTATTCAATACTTACTTTCCGACGCTGGCCAAAAGAGCCAATGGCCCAAGATCGTAGAATGCCTCAACGAAGGCGATATGCTCTACTTCTCTCACGGCTTCTCTGTTACCTTTAAAGACGATACTCTCGTTGTTCCTCCCCCTAACGTGGATGTGGCGTTGGTTGCCCCTAAGGGTTCGGGGACAAGCGTTCGCCGTAATTTCTTGGCTGGTTCTGGCATCAATGCTAGCTATGCTATTCACCAAGATTTCACAGGTAAAGCCAAAGATCGCACCATCGCCCTTGGTATCGCAATTGGCGCGGGTTACCTCTTCCCAACCACCTTTACCAAAGAAGTCTACTCCGACCTCACCGGCGAACGCGGTGTTTTGATTGGCGCTCTCTCTGGTGTTATGGAAGCTCAATACAATGTTCTTCGCAAAAACGGCCACAGCCCTTCCGAAGCCTTCAACGAAACTGTTGAAGAATTAACCCAGAGCCTGATTCGTTTGGTCGGCGAAAATGGTATGGATTATATGTATGCTAATTGCTCTACAACCGCACAGCGTGGCGCGCTCGATTGGCACCCCCGCTTCCGCGATGCCGTTCAGCCAGTATTTGAAGCCCTTTACGAATCGGTCATCACCGGTAACGAAGCCCGCATCACTCTTGAAGCCAACGGAAAAGCCGATTACCGAGCCAAGCTTGAAGAAGAACTCAATGCCTTTAAAAATTCTGAAATGTGGCAAGCCGGCGCCGCTGTTCGCTCTTTGCGCCCTGAAAACTGGATGAAGTAGTCGGCAATTCCGAACCTGGTAATAGAAGGAAACGGATAATGAATAATTATGTAAAGATATTTGATACTACCCTGCGAGATGGTGAACAATCACCTGGCGCTACGATGACCTCGGCTGAAAAACTAGAGGTAGCTCGGGCTCTTGCCAGGCTTGGGGTAGATATTATCGAAGCTGGTTTTCCTGCCGCGTCACCCGATGACCTAGAAGCCGTGCGTAGGATCGCCGAAGAAGTTGGCAATCCATCAAAAAGCGAACCTGGGCTAAAAGTTCCTGTTATCTGTGGTTTAGCCCGTGCGTCGGTCAGCGATATCGATAAAGCCTACGAAGCTATCCAAAACGCTAAGTACCCTCGCATTCATACTTTTATCGCAACTTCTGAGATCCATATGAAGTACAAACTAAAGATGGATCGTGTCCAGGTTTTGGAAAAGGTAGCCACGATGGTAGCCTATGCCAAATCGAAGTGTGATGATATCGAATTTTCTCCTGAAGACGCCGGCCGTTCTGAACCCGAGTTTCTCTATGAAGTGTTAGAAGTCGCTATCAAAGCCGGTGCTACCACATTGAATATTCCCGATACCGTTGGTTATACAATGCCCGATGAGTACGGCGCGTTAATTTCTGGGATCATCAAGAACGTTAAGGGTCTAGAAAACATAACCATCTCTGTGCACACGCATGATGACCTTGGAATGGCAACCGCCAATGCTTTGGCGGGTATCCATGCCGGCGCTCGCCAGGCAGAAGTAACGGTAAATGGAATTGGCGAACGTGCCGGTAATACTTCCCTCGAAGAAGTTGTTATGGCTCTGAAGACCCGTCATTCGGTCTATCAGCTTGAAACTGGTATCGAAACTACCCAGATCAATCGCATAAGCCGTTTAGTGAGTAACTACACTGGCATGGTTGTTCAACCGAATAAAGCCATTGTTGGCGCAAACGCGTTTGCCCACGAAGCTGGCATTCACCAAGATGGAATGCTCAAGAA
>CAZSLN010000001.1:69559-142345 GCA_964607645.1 uncultured Anaerolinea sp. | reverse complement strand
TCCGAGGGATCGCAGGAGGTAATGAAAAATGCGCGGAAAAGGTGGTCCGAGAGGACATCTTCGACACAAGAAGGTTTTAAAGTTTACAAACGGCCAAAGAGGAACGAGACATTTTCTCTTTAAACGAGCCAACGAAGCCATGCTCAAGAGCCTGTGGTACGCCACCCGCGATCGCCGTGTTCGCAAACGCGATCTCCGCCGATTGTGGATCGCCCGTATCAATGCAGCCGCAAGGTTGAATGGAATCAGCTACAGCAGGCTCATCGCTGCCATGAAGAAAGCTAACATTAACCTCAACAGGAAAATGCTTGCTGACTTGGCCGTGAGGGACCCACAGGCTTTTGCCGTTGTAGTGACCCAAGCCCTAAAATAAGTTTTACAAAATAAAATAAAAATAGAACGGTGATAAACCGTTCTATTTTTTTGTGTTAAGCTCGTTTGGTCTGAAGAGCGTAATCGATGGCTTGGGAGAGAGAACGAACTTCAATGATCTCGATCCCTTTTGGCATCCCCTCGCTTTTTTTGGAGGAGTGTGGAATGACAGCCTTTTTAAAGCCTAATTTTTGGGCTTCTTTCACTCGTATAACGATCTGAGGTGGCATACGCAATTCGCCGGCTAAGCCAATTTCCCCAATAAAAACGGTATCCGCTTCTAAGGGAATGTCTTTGTAGGAGGAGGTGATGGCGATGGCGATGGCTAGATCGGCAGCGGGTTCGTCGATACGGATGCCCCCAACCACATTTACGAAGATATCTTGTTCAACTAGTTTTAGGCCAAGGCGCCTGGTAATGACAGCAGCCAACATAAGAAGGCGATTGTGGTCTACTCCATTAGGAGTTCTACGAGCGTTGCCAAATTGTGCTGGTGAGGTAAGGCCTTGCACTTCCACCAACAATGGCCGTGTGCCCTCTACGGTAACGGCGATGGAAGAACCGGGGGCATTGAATAAACGTTCGGATAAAAAGGCTTCCGACGGGTTGGTAACTTCCTTTAGGCCAGAGCCGTTCATTTCAAACACTCCTACTTCCGAAGTAGGGCCGAAGCGGTTTTTTACTGAGCGTAATAACCGAAATGATTGGTAGCGATCCCCTTCCAAATAGAGCACAGTATCTACGATATGCTCCAAAACTCTAGGGCCGGCAATAACCCCTTCTTTTGTAACGTGGCCGATCAGGAAAATGGAGATGTTTTGACCCTTTGCTAGTTCCCGTAATTGCGCAGAGCATTCCCTAACTTGGGTAACGGAGCCGGCGGAAGATTCATAATCACTATCGAATACCGTTTGGATCGAATCAACGATTACCACGTCTGGCTGGATCTCCTTGATGTGGCTGAAAATGATTGGTAAGCTGGTTTCATTGACCAAGAAGAGGTTCTCAGGTAACTTCTCCCCTTTGATGACCAGGCGATCGGCACGCATTTTGATTTGCTGTTCCGATTCCTCTCCGGTAATGTAAAGGGTTTTTGTCCCCTTGGAAATTTCCATAGTAACTTGCAACATCAACGTGGATTTGCCGATTCCCGGATCTCCGCCGATGAGGACCAAAGAACCAGGAACGATACCGCCGCCGAGAACGCGTGAGAATTCGCCAATCGGTACCGCAATTCTCTGTTCAGCAGAGGAGGTGACATCGCCGATCTTTTGAGGGCGCGAGCGTGTGCCCAGCCCGCTTTTTGCCACTGATGACTTGGCGGCTGGCTCTTCGTTGACCATCTCTTCGACCATACTGTTGAAGGAATTACATTGGGGGCATTTCCCCATATAGGAGGCAGAAACTCGACCGCATTGTTGACATACATATCTGGAAAACGATTTTGCCATTATTACTACCCTTTTTGTAGGAATCGTTGATGTTTTGTGGGGTAAGCGTTGGGTACGCTGACCCAAAAAATGTTATCTTAACTATACGATGTTTCTTCTTCTCCTTTGCAAAACATGGAGCGCGAGGTTTGACTACCCTCGCGCTCTACGTTTTAAAAGAACAGCCTCAGGATCCAAAAAGCGATCATACCTGAAAAGATCGTCCAAGTAATACTCTTCGTTTTATAGGCTACCAAGGTAGCTATGAGGGCGGCAAATAGCTTTGGGTTGTTAAGCGTCGCTAAGAAGGTATTGTTGGCGTAGAAAACCTCTGGTCAGATGATAGCGCTTAAAACCGCGATTGGCACAAAACGCAATGCTTTCCTTAGGCTTCTCGGGGGTTCCACTTTGTCGAAAATGGCGATGAAACTAAGGCGGGTTAGAAATGTAAGAACTCCAAGAACAATGAAAAGAAGCCAAATATTCATTTTTTCTCGCTCCAAATTCCAATGCCGATGGCGAGGAAGGACGCCATCAACATCCCAAGTTTAAAGGGCAGCGGAAAAAAAAACAGCGAGAAAATGGAGGCGGTGGCAGCAACAAGCAAACCGGGCTTGTCTTTTAAGCCAGGGATCACCAGCGCTATGAATGTGAGCGGTAGGGCAAAATCCAACCCCCAAGCCTCCGGGATCTGTGCACCGACAAAAATTCCCACGGCTGTACTGATCTGCCAGGAGGTCCACAGGGTGAGGCCGGATCCAAATAAATGCCAATGTTTGTTGTTGTTGTCTTCATTTTTTTGAAAATGGATCACGCTCACCGCAAACGCTTCATCAGTAAGTAAGTAGGATAGGAGAACTTTCCATTTTAGGGATAGCCCTTTGAGGTAAGGAGAAAGTGTTGCGCTGTATAAGGCATGGCGTAGATTGATGACAAAGCCACTGATAACGATTATAAAAAATGGGGTTGACTCAGCGAGTAATTTTGCCACCATAAATTGGGCCGAACCGGCAAAAACAAGAGAAGACATTGCCTGCGCTTCGAGGTTGGAAAGCCCAGCATTGAGGGCGAGGATACCGAAGATCATGCCAAACGGAACAACACCCAATAAAATGGGCAATTCATCTCGTACCCCTAAAAAAAACTCGTTGAGTGGTTTTGATTCGTTCACGAGCAAGGATTATAACAAAGCAAGCCCGCTATGGGTATAAGCTCCCTCGTTATTTGAGCAATTCGATCGGGTCAAAAAGGGTAAATGCACCGCTCATTCTCCAAAGCCGATAATTGTCCATTTCTTCCGCGGTGAGGTCCGCCCTGTAATAGCCCAAAGAATGAAATTCAGTGTCTTTTTCTCCGTAGCGCATCTCTAGGTGAAGGTGTGGACCCCCAGTGAACCCGGTTAGCCCAGTTTGGGCAAGTAGTTCACCGCACTTTACATCAGCGCCAATGGTAAGGTTTTGCATATTTTGCAGGTGACCATACAAAGTGTAAATGGAAGAGTTTGCGGGGATACCAAATTGAAGGATGATATTGGCTGGAAGGAGGTTGTAGGGAGTTTCCATTAGGATGGCGTTACCATAAGGCGGGCGATCCAACACCAAGCCGGCGATCTTACCATCCATAACTGAGTGTACATCGGTGCCGGTAAAAAGCTTGTTGTCGCGGGTATAAAAACCGAGATCAACGCCATGGTGGGCATCATCATTATATTGTCCATTGGCCAGTATTCTGGGCATGATAAAGGGCTGTGTGATGATCTCCTCGATTGTTTCGAGGGGTTGTACCGCTAATGGAGAGCAGATCGAACTAGCTTGGGAAGTTGCGGTAGGCTGCGGAGTTGGAATGGGTGTACTAGTAGAGATACGAGTGGCAGGAGTTGAGGAACTTGCGGGTTCGGCGTGTACGGTCGGCGAGATGGAAGTGGTATTGCAGGAAGTAAGGGCTAGCAACACCAGCCCTAGAAGAAACGAAACCTTATACGATCTCAAATTGCAGGGTTCTCTGGTCTGATTCACAGACCTCTGGATAGAAAAGACGGGCATTTAGAGTGAATTTGCCGACTTTCTTTTCGCCGCGCATATGCATCGTTATCACATTTTTTTTCATAATGGGCTCAATAATGCTGGCGGCTCCAACTTCATTATCTTCTTCATCTGTGATCAATATTTCAATATAGGGGCGTACCTGAAATGGTGTCGTTTCTACATAAAGGCGAAATCTTTTGGGGCCGTCGTCTTCCACCTGTTCAGGTTTTACTTCAATAAATCGAACTTCTTGGGGTGGCACGGGAACAGCGCTACTATCGCTGGAATCTATCTCTGGGAAGAAAAAGGAAAGGTCATCAGTCATGGGTCGTATTATAACAAAACCCCGAAGGTTTCTATCTAGTGTCTTCGGGGTTTTGGGTTGTTTCAATCTAAGCTATTTTAGCCGTTCTTCCGCTGGAATTCGGCCATAAATTCCGCGAGGAACTTGGCGGATTCGAGAGGAAGCGCATTGTAAACAGAGGCGCGCATGCCGCCAACAGAACGGTGGCCCTTCAAACCGATCATATTCAACTTCTTTGCTTCTGAAGCGAATTGGTTTTCAAGGTCTTCGTTGGGGAGGCGGAAGGTGATGTTCATCTTGGAGCGGCTCTCGGGGGTCGCGTGGCCTTTGTAGAAACCGCCGCTTGAATCGATCGCCTTATAAACAACATTCGCCTTTTCTTCGTTTCGGCGTTGTACTTCGGTAAGACCACCTAAACCTAAGGCCCACTTGAACACCAAACCAACCATATAAATTGAGAAGGTGGGTGGGGTATTGTGCATAGAACCGCCAGCTACTTGAATGTTGTAATCAAGCATCGCGGGTAAGTTGGCGGGAATTCGGGTGAGAAGGTCTTCTCGGATCGCGGCAACGACCACGCCCGATGGGCCGGCATTCTTTTGTGCGCCAGCATAGATCATTCCGTATTTTGACACATCAACAGGGCGGCTGATAAAGTCTGATGAAGTATCGCAGATAAGGGGAACGTTGGCGGGAGGAGTGGGTTCGCCAGTGAACTCAACGCCATGAATGGTTTCGTTGGAGGTGTAATAAAGGTAAGCGGCGTTGGGGTCAAGGTTCAACTCGGATTGTTTTGGAACGCGATTGAAGTTATCGGCTTCGCCGGTGTAAACAACCTTCGATTCACCAAGTTTTTTGGCTTCCTTCAAAGCGCCTTTGCTCCAAGTACCTGTAACAATATAATCTGCTGAAGCGCCAGCTGGTCTGAAGTTCATCGGGATCATGGCGAATTGTAAGGTTGCCCCGCCCTGCAGAAATAGAACTTTGTAATTTTCGGGGATTCCCATGAGTGTTCGAAGATCAGATTCCGCTTCTCCGATAACCGCTTCGAATTCTTTCGAGCGGTGACTCATTTCCATCACGGACATACCAGTGCCTTTGAAATCGAGCAATTCTTTCTGGGCCTGCTCTAAAACAGACAGTGGAAGAATTGATGGACCTGCGTTGAAATTGTGAGCGCGATTCATACCAATAGTTCTCCTTGTTTCCAAAAATGGTTGTTTTTGACTTAATCTTACCCGTTTAGGGTCATTATAAGTTTATTGTACTGTGCTTCCCGTACAAAGTGAAAAATATCACAAATATTCAGGGTATTATTGTGATGTTTGTTCGTTGACCAATTATATTCCAAAGAGTAAAATTTGTATGACAATTAATATTGTTGCCTTTTCGATTATCAACTTTATTCAATAGGAGATCTGAATGAAAGTCATAGTTTGCGATAAAACCGAAAGTGAATGTATTGAGAAAATGCGCGCCGCTGGATTAGATGTTGATGTGCGCGATACAGTAACCCCTGAAGAATTACCCGATGTATTGCCCGCTTATGATGGGATGGTAGTAAGAAGTAGAACCAAGGTTCGCCAAGCATTGCTTGAAAAATGTCCTAACCTCAAGGTAATTGTACGTGGTGGTGTAGGGTTGGATACGATCGACGTTGAATATGCCCGTTCCAAGGGTATAGCGGTTATGAATACCCCACTTGCCAGCACCGATTCCGTTGCTGAATTGACAATTGGTTTGATGTTTGCTCTTGCTCGCTCCATTGTTCAGGCAACCGCTTCGATGAAATCTGAAAAATGGGACAAAAAATCCTTTGATGGAGATGAGATTGGTGGAAAGACCTTGGGCGTAATTGGCCTTGGGAACATCGGCAAGGGCGTTGCAAAGCGTGCTGTAGCTTTGGGTATGTCTGTTGTTGCTTACGACCCCTACGCCAAGGATAGTGGTGGTTTCAAGGTGGTCTCAAATTTGGATGAACTCTTGGTCGCGGCTGATTACATCACCCTGCATATGCCTAAAACATCCGAAACCGCTGGAATGATTAGCAAGAAACAGTTTGAATTGATGAAAAACGGTGTTCGCATTGTAAACTGTGGCCGTGGCGGTATTGTTGATGAAGTTGAGTTAGCCGCGGCATTAACCAGTGGCAAAGTAGCCGGCGCCGCGTTGGATGTATTCGCTGAGGAACCCCCAACCGATTGGAGTTTGGTAAAACTTCCCAATGTCATTGCTTCTCCTCACATTGGCGCATCCACCAAAGAGGGTCAGGGACGTGTTGGTATGGAAGTTGCCGACATCATGATTAACTTTGCTAAGTCGCAAAAATAATTGAATGACAGAGGCGATACATTGGTATCGCCTCTGTATTATTTAAGGATTCTTTATGAAAAAATTTGAAGATATTGGCGTTCAAATCCCTACTGTTTTCCTGCCTCAAAAAGGGGTTGACTTGAATCGATGGGCGGTAATCGCTTGTGACCAATTCACCTCAGAACCCGAATATTGGGAGAAGGTTGAAAAGAATGTAGGCAGTGCTCCTTCCACATTTCGGTTAACACTCCCCGAGATCTTTCTCGATGCGCCAGATGAACACGCCATGATCAAAGCGATCCAAGAAAAAATGCGCCAAACCCTCGATGAAAATATTGTTGAACCAACTGAAGGGTTCATCCTAGTAAAGCGTACTGTGGATGGAAAGACTCGCAGTGGTTTGATGTTGGCATTAGATCTTGAGAAATATGATTTCAACAAGGGCTCAACTAGCTTGATCAGGGCAACTGAAGGAACTATCATCGAGCGGCTGCCACCACGCATGAAGATCCGCGAAGGGGCAGTACTCGAGTTCCCACATATCCTGGTATTGATCGATGATCCCCAAAAAACGGTCATTGAACAGGTAGCCGCAAAATTATCCGACGCGGATAAAGTGTACGATTTTGATCTGATGTTCAACAGCGGCCATCTCACTGGTTATAAAGTGCCTGAAGTCCTTGAAATGGGCGTGATCGAAGCCTTGCGCACCTTGGCGACCCAAGAAGTATTCTCAAAGAAATATGATATTCAGGGCAAACCAGTGTTGTTGTTCGCTATGGGGGATGGAAATCACTCGCTGGCAACAGCCAAAGCTATTTGGGAAAAAACCAAAGAAAAAGTGGGTATGGATCATCCCGCCCGCTACGCCTTGGTTGAAATTGAGAATGTTCATGATAGCGCACTTGAATTTGAACCAATTCATCGGGTCGTTTTCGGTCTCAAAAAAGATTTTCACCAAAACATTTCTAGTTTCTTCTCTGGAAATGTCAAAGAACACTCTGTTCCATCTCTTGTAGAAATGGTGAATCAGGTTGATAACAATACGACTTGTTCGCAGGTTGTGGGGTTGATCGAGCCTGGTAACAAATTCAGTGTTTTGGAATTCTTAAAGCCAACCACCAACTTATCGGTTGGAACTTTGCAACAGTTCATTGATTCCTTTATGAAAGATAGTGGCGCTGAAAAATTGGATTACGTCCATGGAGCTGATGTTACCGCCCGCTTGGGCTCGCAAACCGGCAATATTGGCTTCTACCTGCCAGGTATGGATAAATCCGACTTGTTCAAAACAGTCATCTTAGATGGTGCTTTACCCCGTAAAACATTCTCAATGGGCGAGGCCCATGAGAAACGGTTCTATATGGAATCAAGAAAAATTTCCTAAACAATAGCCGGCTGAAACTTAGCCGGCTTTTATTTTTTTGATCGCTTTTTTTATATCCACGGGAAGCTGGATCGTGAAGGTCATTTCTTCTTTCGTGGTCGGGTGAACCAATTGCAGGCTGCCTGAATGCAAGGCAACTCGATCGATCAGATCGGTTGTGTTGGTGCCGTAAAGCTTATCGCCTAAAATTGGCAAACCGCGGGCGTACAAGTGCACTCTAATTTGGTGAGTTCGACCTGTTTTTGGGTTTGCCTCAACGAGCGCATAGCCATTATAACGTTCCACTACGGTGAGCTCTGTTTCAGCGCTCGTACCTTTGGCGTTATCTACCACGGTTCGATGTTTTTTCCCCATACCAAACGCTAAGCGGTTCTTGGCGGTAAGGGTTTCCCATTTTGGTTGGCCTACTACAACAGCGAAATATTTTTTGCTGACAATGTGCCGTTCAAACTGAATGCACAGCTCGCGGTGGGCTTCTTTTGTTTTCGCGAAAACCATCAATCCGCTGGTTTCTTTGTCTAAACGGTGGACGATCATAAGGTCAGGATACTTTTGGCGTAATAGTTGAACTAAAAATGGGGCAGAGGGGTCCCACCCTTCTTGGATTACACTCAAACCGCTTGGTTTATTCACCACAAGAAGGTCATCGTCTTCGTAAATCGGAGTAAAATCGTAATTATAAGTAGCCATTCCTCTATTCTATCCTGAGAGTACCAGAATTAGACCCGATTTTTCTAGTCCATTGTTATAATAAATAATATCCATTATGCATACTTCTCAAAAACCTTCAAAACGCATCTTGCTGATCGATGACGATATAAAGTTTTCGGTTGGAATTGTCGCCTTGCTTAAACGGGAAGGTTATGCTGTGTCAAGTTCACGAAGCGGTGTAGAAGGCTTGGAAATGATCAAAACCCAGAAGCCAAATCTCATTTTGTGCGATATGATGATGCCGCCCCCAGATGGCCTTCAGTTGAAAAAAGAGATCAATGGGGATACAGAGTTAAGCGCTATACCATTCCTATTCATTTCTGCGAAAACATCGCAGAAGGATATTGATTCAGCCTTCGCCCTTGGTGCGGTTGGGTATGTTCTTAAGCCATTTGTTGTCAGCGATTTAATCGAAAAGATCAACGGGATCCTTCACCCCCTATAAACGATCATGACAAATAAAACCACAAAGACTGAGTTAAAAACGAACAAAGTTCCCAAAAAGGAAAGGGAGAATATTATTCTGGAGAAGAATTCCGTTACCCAGGATGATATGTTTCCTTCTTTTTTATCTGTTATTAATTCGATGGCGGATTTTGCTTTTTGTAAAAACCTAGATGGCGTGTATATTGGGGTAAATGAAAGCTTAGCTCAATTTTTTGGGCGTAAAGTGGAAGATGTTATTGGCAAAACGGATCATCAGCTTTTTGATGAAGAGCGAGCTAATATTTTTGTCACTGAAGATAAATTGGTCATCAAAAACCAATCTGAGTGGAAGAACAATGATTGGGTCGTATTACCTGATGGAAAAAAAATTCTTTTAGAAACCATAAAAACGACTTTAAAAAATTCCGATGGAACGATCATTGGTGTTCTAGGAATTTCTCGCGATATCACCCAGCGATTCGAAAAAGAAGAAACCATCAATGAGCAGGTTGCCGACGCTGATACTTTTTTCGGCGTGACAAATGATCTTATGATGGTAGCCGAGCCTTCTGGCAAGATACTTAAAGTGAATAATGCTTGGGCCTGGACGCTTGGATATGATAGCCCAGACCTGCTAAGCAAATCTTTTTATTCGTTCGTTCATCCCGAAGATCAAGAAATCAGTATACAAGCAATTCACGCGGCATTAATAGCAAATTCCGACCTTGAATTTATCAATCGAATGAGAACAAAAAAGGGAGAATGGAAGAATTTTGAATGGCGCGGGAAGGTTAATCATTTTAGGCTTTACCTAGCTTCAAGAGATATAACAAAACGCATTCAAGATGAGTTAACCAATCAACAGCAACAAGCCCAATTGGGATTCCGGCATAAATTTGAGGAAACGCTAACAACAATTTCAACCAAATTGATCAATCTTCCGATAGATCAGATCGATTCGGAGATAAATGGGGTGTTGGGTGATATTGGCGAATTGATGGACGTAGATCGCAGCTATGTGTTCTTTTTTAACGACATAGATATGACAATGACCAATTCGCATGAGTGGGTGGCGGAAGGGATCTCTCCTGAGAAAGAGAACCTAGTTGATCTGCCTCAGGCGGTGTTTCCTTGGTGGTTGAAGAAATTGCGGCGTTTTGAAGTGATCAATGTCCCTGATGTTTCGCGGCTACCAAAAGCGGCTCATGCTGAACGAGAAATATTAGAATCTCAGGATATTAAATCGATTCTTGTGGTTCCTTTGATCTCGGATAATGACTTGATAGGATTCCTCGGTTTTGATTCAGTTAAGAAATCTCTCACTTGGTCTCTGGATAGTGTGCTTCTGATCAAGATGGTGAGCGATATCATTTCGAACGCGTTAATGAGACAAAAGTACCAAAAAGAATTGGCGCAAAGTGAAAAAAGGAAGAGTGCCTTACTAAAAGCTGTACCCGATATGATCTTTAGAATTTCGCGGGATGGGATGATCGTTGATATCAAGCCAAGCATTGACGATACACTAAGCACCGAAATTGAAACATATGTTGGGAAATCTATTGAATCTCTATTGCCACCGAACCGAGTGATCGAAATATTGTCTGCCATCAATGAAGCTGTAGAAACGAATGAACTCCAGAATGTTGAATTTTTATTCGAAGGGAATGATTCGCGTCGTGTGGTCGAGGCACGGATACAATACAGCGGCAACAATGAAGTAACCGCGATCGTTCGAGATATTAGTGAGCGGGCCAGGTTAGAACAAATTAAATCAGATTTTATTAACAAAGCCACTCACGAATTGCGCACCCCGATCGCTACTATGATGCTGATGGCGAACCTGATGGATGGCTCTAAGACCCAAGAGGAACGTATTGAATTTTGGGACATATTGAAAGGTGAACTGGACCGCGAGAAGTTATTGATCGATGATATTTTGACTGCGGGAAAAATGGAAGGTCAACAACCGCATCTGCATTACAAAATGATCAATATGCTCAACCTATTTAATGATCTCTTTACAAAATTAGAAATTCAAGCAAAAGAGAAAAACATTCATTTAGAGCATTCGATCACCCGGGATGAGGGGGTTCAGTCCGATTCAATTATGTCAGATGAGGTCTCGATCAATCAGATTTTTGGTAACCTGATCGGGAATGCCCTAAAATTTACCCCGAGCGGCGGAAGTATCAAGGTGAAAATCCATTTTTCATCAGAAAATATGGTTTTCACAATTCAGGATACAGGAATCGGAATACCGGCAGAGGATGTGCCGTTCCTTTTCTCGCGGTTTTTTAGGGGAACCAACGCGATCGAAAAACAGATCCAAGGTACTGGTATCGGATTGTTCATTGTGAAATCGCTTTTAGACCGGATTGGCGGAACGATTCAACTCAACACTCGCGTGGGGAAGGGTACGAAATTTACCGTAACACTCCCTCGAGCTTTGTAAATAACCCCTCTTGACATTAACGTAACGGTATAGTTTATAGTTGCTTTATGATGACTGTAAAGGAACTTTCAAAACTCGCTTCGATCTCTACCCGAACCCTGCATTATTATGATTCGATCGGCCTTTTAAAACCCTCCGTGGTTAGGTCGAATGGATATCGGGGCTACGGTGAAGACGCAGTTTTACGATTGCAGCAGATCCTATTTTATAAAGAGTTGGGTCTTTCCCTTCGTGAGATAAAAGAAATACTAACTCGCCCCGATTTTGATCTTCTACAAGCCCTGGATCAACATAAACAAACCATATCCCGGAAGATCGTCCAATACCAAAAACTTCATCAGACGATCACATCCACGATTTACCATTTAACAGGAGTAAAGACGATGACAGACAAAAATATGTTTTCTGGTTTTACCGATGAACAGCAAGAAATATATGCCGAAGAAGCCGAAAAAATGTATGACCCTAAAACGGTGCGAGATTCAAACAAACGCTGGAAAGAGTATTCCAAGGATAAACAACAGGCGATCTTACAGGAGGGAATGGATATTTATGCGGAGTTGGCTAAGTCGCTAACACTTGATCCGGGCAGCGAAGAGATCCAAGGTTTGGTTCAACGTTGGCGCGATCATATGGCGTTTTTCTGGGCGCCGAATTTAGACCAACTAGAGGGTTTAGGTCATCTTTACAATGACGACGAACGGTTTAGAAAGAATTTCGACCAGTTGCACCCGGATCTGTCGGCCGCGTTTTTGCGTGCGATAAAGATCTATGTTGCGAGTGAAAAGGAAAAGGAATAGAAGCTAGAGCAATATCTTATTGAGTTCATTCAGATGGGTAATTTCAAATGTCACATCAAATTTCCGCGCTTGTTGATTTGGATTGAACCAGCATGTGTCGATCCCAAAATTACGCCCACCCAGCATATCTGAGGACATACTGTCACCAATGATCAGGATGTCCTCTTTTTTTATTTCACCCAATTGGTTATAAACGTGTTGGAAAAACTGGTTGGAAGGTTTTGAACAGCCCACTTCTTCTGAAATAAAAACCAAAGGGAAGAATTCATCCATTCGCGAAGAGCGGATCCTTGGGTTTTGTACCTTACTCAGGCCATTTGTTACCAACACCAACTTGTAATTTGTTTTGAGTCTGTCTAGAAGATCGATCGCGCCTTCGATCAGCTCATAACTTTGGGATAAATTATCCAAATATTGATCGCCAAGAACGACCGCGTCGAGCGCTAAGGCGTATGCTTGGCAAAAAAGCTCAAAGCGCTTGTACTTCACTTCATCTGCTGTCAGAAGATGTTTTTCAAAGTCATCCCAGACTTCTTTGTTGATCGCGCAATACCGCTGAAAGACTTCGTCTGTCAGCGGCAGGTTGTTTTGTTCCATCAACTTGTTGAAGGCAAACTTCTCTGCGATCTTAAAATCTAATAGCGTATCATCTAGGTCGAACAACAAGCATTTGTATTGCTTCATGCGTTTTTGGCGGGTATTTTGCTCATGGCAAATTCTGCCATAGCGGTGATCGTAAGGCTGGGGTTCACGCCTGGGTTAGCCGGCATAACAGAACCATCAATGATGAACAATCCGGGGTAATTATGAACCTCAAAGGAATCGCTGATCACTCCCTCGTTAGCGGTAGACCCCATCGGCGCGCCCCCAAGAATATGAGCGGTGGTTGGCAGGTTGAGGACATTCTCGCCAAGGGAACCAAGGGCAACCCCATTGGTCTTTTGGGCAAACTTGCGAACGATCTGATGCGAGCCTGTTACTTGAGCGTGGATCTCGTGGCCGGGTACTTGTTCGGTGACCAAACCCTTTCGCCCCAAAGTCCAAAAACTTCTGCCGATCCTAAAATTCATTCGGTTATCGATATGCTGCATAATGAGCAAAATAGTGACTTTTTTTGCCCAGTTTGGGAGTACGAAAGATCTTAATGTGTCGATCGGATGATGGACAACCCATGCAAGGCTTTGCAGTATTCTAGCTGGGATGCCGCTATTTAGGTCGATGAGCGGGGCGCTTATGAATCGCATTAAGTCAGAGCCGGCGGGATAGCGAACTGGTTCCACACGGGTGATCTCATCGGTATCGATGATCGAACTGATCGATACGCCGATCGAGTAATCAATATCATCGGGGCGGGCAACCGAACCCAACAAGGCTTCGCTGTTGGTTCGAATGGAATTGCCAAGCTGAGGTGACAGGTTGGGTAGAGATTTTTTCACATCACGAAGATTTAGCAGTAATTTGATCGAACCCATGACGCCGGAAGAAAAAACCACTTTTTTTGAGGATACCGATTTTGTGCTGCTAAATAACCCTGTGGAATTTTTATAGCTGACCGTATAAGACTTATCGGCCGGATTATTGGTCACATCCGTCACTTCGGCTTCGGTGAGAACCTCTAAGCCCTTTTTTTCAGCAAGGTGAAGGTAATTTTTGGGGAGGGTGTTCTTAGCGTTATACCGGCAGCCGATCATACAACCGCCGCAAAATTGGCAGCCGTTTCGGGCTGGGCCTTCTCCGTTGAAGTAGGGATCTGGGGTGGTTTTATCAGGGTCGCCAAAATAAGCGCCTACCATCGTCTCGCGAAAACTATTGGGTCGATCCCCCTCGAGAGCAATCTCTTTTAATATTTCATCCGCTTTCCACAATTGAGGATTCTTGTTCGCGCCGAGCATCCTTTGCGCTGTGCTGTAATGCGGAGCGAGAACCTTTCCCCAAGGGATCGGAGTGTTCCAGGCGGGGGTGGCAAAGGAATCATCCGAGGGGATTTCGAGAACATTTGCATAGCCAAGGCTGCCGCCACCAAAACCGGCACCATGTAACACCATCAAACCATTTAAAACACTTATTTGTAAAATACCGAAGGATCGAATATAGGGAGCCCAAATATACTTCCAGAAAATCAGGTTCGTTTTGGGAAAATCGTCATCTTGCCAGCGCTTTCCTTTTTCAAGAAGCAGCACTTTGTACCCTTTTTCTACCAGCCTGAGCGCGGAGACACTGCCCCCAAAGCCAGAACCGATAATGACAAAATCGTAAAGACGATCTTTAGTTACTTGTTTTTTGTTTTTTGTGTTCGTTGTGATTTCCATAGGGTGTAATTTTTATTTACCTGATCGATGTGAGAGTAGATGTGGTTTGAGTAAATGACCATCCATTTTTCAAAGGAATAGGGTTCGCCGTATTCCGGATGGATCGCGTAATTTTGGAAATCACTAACGGTGATACTTTTTAGCCATGAGTGGGTAAATTTTCGTATTCCTTCGAGCAAAAACATGGAATTATCGAGATCTGTATTGAGGTAATTTAGTTTACTTGCCCATATATCTTGGTCGTAAGCCATTAAAGTACGGCCTTCTTCGGCAAAAAGAACGCGAATTCGCAGCATGGCATTTGCCTCCGAATCGACCAGGTGAACAATGATCTCGGAAATGCTCCATTCCTCAGGGGTGGGTTTAAATGACCAAGCTTTTTTAGGAATGGCGCTGAGGGCATTCTCCAAAGCGGAAAAGCCTTTGCCGTATTTTTTTGCCAATTGTTTGTAGGTGATTTGATCCATATTCATACCTTATAAACACTAAATGATTTCAATAGTAACGGCGACTGCTTCACCGCCGCCAAGACAGAGGCAAGCCATACCTCGACGTAAGTTGTTTTGCCTTAGAGCGTGTATAAGAGTAACCAAAACACGAGTTCCGCTTGCTCCAAGTGGATGTCCTAGAGATATTCCACCGCCATTGATATTAACTTTATCCCAGTTCCAGCCGGCGGAAGTGAGCGCTTTCCCGTTCGCTAATACCTGAGCCGCAAAGGCTTCGTTCAATTCGATCAAATCCACATCCGCAAGCTGCCACCCCGATCGTTTGAGGACGAGCGGCATAGCTTGGGCGGGAGCCGCGAAAAGAAATTTTGGTTCAACCGCCACTTGTGCAGTTGCCACCACCCGCGCCATCGGGGTGAGAGAGTTTTCTTTGGCATATTCAAGGCTCGCGATGATACAAGCCGAAGCCCCATCGTTTAAGGTAGAAGCATTGCCTGCGGTCACTTTTCCATCTTTGATAAAGGATGGTTTTAATTTCGCAAGGTTTTCAACTGATACATCAGCTCTCGGGCTCTCATCCGCGGAGACAATAGAAATTGCCCCCTTTCGGTCTGTGATCGATACGCTGGCAGTCTCATGAACGAATGCTCCGTTTTGCATGGCTTTTACGGCTTTTTGGTGGCTATGATGGGCATACTGATCCATCTCTTCACGGCTAATACCGTATTCCGTCGCGATAAATTCCGCGGCATTTCCCATCCCCCAATTTTCAAATGAATCCCATAAGCCGTCGTTGAGCAACGAATCGATCAAGGTCACGTTACCATAGCGCAATTCGCCATTTCGACCGGGCAGGAGGTACGGCGCGCGCGACATAGATTCCATTCCGCCCGCGATAAATAAACTGCCATCTCCTGCTTTAATAGCTTGGCTGGCAAGCATCACTGTTTTTAGGCCGGAACCGCAAACTTTATTGATGGTCGTAGCGCAAGTGGAAGTGGGTAAGCCTGCTTTGATCGCGGCTTGCCTGGCCGGGGCTTGCCCTAAACCGGAAGAAACAACATTCCCCATCAAAACTTCGTCGACCGCGGCAAGATCAAGCCCCGGCAACTCAGCGATTGCTGCTTTGATGGCAAACGCTCCGAGTTCGGTCGCTGTAAAGGAACTAAGCGCACCCTGGAATTTTCCTATAGGGGTGCGTTTGGCGGCAAGGATCACAGGGGTTTCGCTTGGGGAAGGGGTCATTTGTTTGCCTTTCGTTCAAGCCACTTTAGGGCTTCACGCTTGCTGAGTGGGTGAAGGTTCGTTTCGGATACAAATTCTCGAACTTTGATTTCATTGTACTTGGAGTATTGCCTAAGAGACCAACCAATGGCCTTGTTGATGAAAAATTCTTTTGAACCAATGTTTTCTTCGATGATCTGGCAAAGGGTAACGAAATCCGTTTTCTCTTTGTAGTTCAGTTGGAATAAAAGTGCGGAGCGTCGCAGCCAAAAAATGGGAGAGATTCTCCATCTTGGCAAGGTCGAATTCATCACATCGGGAAAGCGTTGAAAATGGACACCGACAGTACTACCGGCAATGGCATCTACGGTATCCCACCAGGGTTTGGTAACCAGCAGGTATTCAATAGTGCCGATGAAATCATCCGATATTTTCTTGGTCATCCGAGAAAGTAAACCAACCGCAATATATTGATATTCTCTTTCCGGTACTTGCCAAAGATCTTGGAGGATCTCGGATAACTCCTGAACAGCTGGAAGCCCGTTTCTTGAATAAAACGAGCTAGTTAGGCTCGACAGTTCAGGCGATTTAATGCCAAGATACGGAAATTGGTTCCGCATATAGGCTTCCATCGGTTTTGCTTTTTGAGGATCGCGATTTTTTTCGAGGGTATTGACCAGCTCAGAAACATATTTATTCACATAACCTCCAAGTTATTCAATTGGGGCAAAATCATCCGGCATCGCGAAGATCGCTTGCCAAACTTCTGGAGTTTTTTCCGAGATCGCCGAGTTTTTGGTCATCAAGGTAATAAAGGTTCTGCCGGGTTTTAATGGGAAGGGTTGTTTGTCCTCCCCGATGAACTTGATCGGTCTGAGCAGGCCGGTGGTCCTTTCCCATTCGCCATTGTTGGTGCTCCAGCGGATCTTATAGATATTTCCGTCTCGCAAAAGGAAGGCATACCCTTCCAGTCCGCAACACAGATCAACATCATATTGTCCATGCCTGAAAACGTTGTAATCAGCTAAAACAACGATGACATTTTCGAAGGTGATCTGCCGGCCGGTGAGTCGATCGATATCAGCGTGGAAAAGCCCACTGGCATCGATGTTGTCGGTAAATCGCGAGTAATTTCCGGAGACCAAATCATATTGCCATTGCGATTGTGCGAATTGGTGAAATGAAACCAGCAAGCTGCTGGCAGGATTGCCATTATCCGGCACTTGTTGTGAGAAAAGGTTGCCCGAGTAATTGATGGGAATGTTGCTAACTTTGTTCCCTTCGGCTAATTCTTTTAGATGATCGACATCGAGCAGCGAGGTGTTTGGGGTATCCGCTCGCTCGCCGTAGATGATCTCACAAGCTTTTAATCGTTCAAGAATCCCCTCCCCCGCGCTTGCAAACACCAAACAGCTAGAAGGAAACATACGGTTGAAATCATCATAAGTGAGCCTGCCGGAACGGATCGGGCCGACATATGTTCTATCTGGGGCGATGTCGGAATCGGCAATGAGCAATTCTCCAGCTTGTTCGATGAAGCCGATGTCGATATTTTCATCGCTTTTTCCGAAATAAAAGAAAGGGATGAGACCATTTGAATCGATCAGGTCGCTGTCATTGTTTCTAAAGCCAGCGTTGGGTTTGGTGGCAGGGAGCGAAGTATCAACCTTGATAAAGTAACCAGTTTGGGCGACTTTGGAAGCGTCGAAGGAATAGAACCCGTTGGAGTCTGTGCAAGTGGTAGCGATGGATGTGACGCCATCTGCCTTTAGCAATTCCAAGGCAACCCCACCAATTCCCGCTTCCCAAGGATCCTGTAGACCGTTCTTGTTCTCGTCGAACCATACTCGGTTACCGACCCAGGTTTTGTACTGCTGCCGGGCTTCGAAGTTCTCCTCGCATTTTGATTTGTTCTGGGGAATGCGCTTTGGTAGATCGCCGTAAAAAGCAGCCAAGAAGCGAGTGGTTCCCTCACCAATGAACAGCTCAATAACATGGGAAGCAAACGACAACCCAGCTTGCGGTCGCGCGGTAATGGGTGAGTTACTGATGGATACTAATACCGCTGGCAATTGCAACGAGGATGGATCTTCCACCCGCAAGCCGGTTAGTGGATTGATCTCGGCTGAAAAATTTTCCAAGTCGGGTCCGTTTACTTTTGAAGGTGCAAGCGCTTGGGTCGGTTGAACAAAGAAAGGGGTGGGGGTTGGTTGAGGGGCAGTGACGGCGGGGGCTGGACCCTCTGTGGAAAGCGATGGTTCTACAGAGACGGCAGTGGTTTGGGGAATAGATCGGCAAGAGGCCGCTACAAAACAAAAAATTAGAGTATGAAGGAATATCGTTTTCATACTCTAATTATAAAGTTAACAGTATTAAGTCAATCCTAAAGTCGGTTCTATTTTGTTCCAGCGGGGGCGACGAACCGTAACAACCAAACACCCGCCATTTTATCCTCGATATACGCATATGGAGTAAAGAGATGCACCCAAGATTGCCCGGGTTTTAGCGGGAACGGGTTGCCAGCTTCGTCCTCAAAGCGAATCGGCCTTCGCATGCCAGTTTCTTTTTCGTATGCACCGTTCATCGTGGTCCATACGGCGTTATATTTTTGGCCGTCCCTAAAAATGACCGCTTTGCCCCGTTCTCCTGAGCCAAGAGAAACATCGATGATATAAGGATCAAGAACAGTATGTTCGGCGTATAGCACGATCACATTTGAATAAGCTAATTGCTGGCCGTTCAAGCGATCGGTCATCGGGCGAAATTTTCCCGATCCGTCGGCAAAATCTTCAAATTTCAGGTACTTACCCGTTGTTTCATCAAAAAGCCACTGACCCTGGTTGAGGTAACTATAGAAGATATCTAGTTGAGATGCGGGTATGCCATTTGGCGGCGCGATCTCCGTGAAGGAATTGCCGGTGTAGTTGAATGGACTGTTTGGCACCAAGTTTGTTTCAGCCAAAGTTTGTAATTTGGTTACATCCAACATGGCGCTGTTGATATTGCCCTCATCGCTGCCAAAAATGAGGGAGCAACCTTTTAGTTTGTTGCGAATTTGGACAGTAGCGCCAGCATACACGAGGCAAGAACTGCGGTAAAAATCACGAATGTAAGCGTACGGTAAGCGCCCCGAGCGGATCGGACCGATCATCGCGCTTGGTATTTCCGCGTCAACCTTGACAGCAGCGGGGGTAGCGGTAACGTTTGCCGCCAATACGGTAGATACCGGCAGCGGTTGGCTAGGTTTGGCAAGCTGTGGATAGTCTCCGTAAAACACCGAGAGAAAACGAGTCATTCCTTCTGAGATATAAAGCTCATACACCCAAGAAGCATAAGATAAACCGGATTGAGGACGGGCAGATGGTGGAAAGTTGGTGATGGAAATGAGTACCGCGGGTAGTTTTAGTAGTTCCGGATCTTGAACAGATGATCCAGTGAGCGGATTGACTCCCAACGGGAAATCCTCCAAACCAGGCCCGAAGGCCACGGGGGGTTGAGTGGGGGGAACGCTGGTTTGTGTTGGCACAGCGGTAGCTGTGGGGGAACTTGTTTGGGTAGAAGGAAGGGTTGCTTTGTCGGAGGAGAGTGCTTGGGCTGCGTTGTTTTCTGTCTTCTCAAGGTCACCCGATGTTTGCGCAGGCAATATGCAAGCGCTAAGTTGGATGGTTAGGATCACGGCAAAAAATATCGATTTAATTTTCATAGGTTTTTCTTTTTAGAGCGAATTATGTAGTTGTTCTTTTATCCTTTTATAGGTAACTGGAATATCTTCGGGGATAACTCTGATCTCTCCAATGGTCGACATATAGTTTGTATCGCCATTCCAACGAGGAACGATATGAAAGTGAAGGTGTCCGGGAATACCGGCGCCGGCAGCTTGACCTAAATTAGCGCCGATATTAAACCCTTCGGGCCGATATATCTTTTTCAGAGTAGTGGTACTGCGCGTGATTAGTTGAAAGATCTCGTTTCCGGTTTCAGCGTCTAATTCTTCTATATTGGCTACATGAGCGAGGGGGGCGACCATCAGATGCCCGCTGGCGTAAGGATATTTATTTAAAATAATCAAGGAATTTTTGCCACGGTGAACGATCAAGTTCTCCTCGGAATCCTCTTTCTTCAATGCTTCACAAAAGGCGCAACCGGGTTGTTTATCAGCGGAACTAATATATTTCATGCGCCAAGACGCCCATATTCTTTTCATTGTTGGTCCTGCTACTCAATTTAATTGTTTTGTTGGTTATGTTGATAAAATGATAGTACCTATTGCTATTGTAACTTAATAGCTCCTTCAGTTTTTTGGTACATTGGTACTCTAAAGAGGTCTTGTTCATTTTATGTTGTTCGAAAACTTTACGCGAGATCGTTCGGTAACCGTCTCTGAATTTACCCGCCTCATTAAACTTACCATCGAAAACGAGCCATTGTTTTCCAATGTATGGGTTCAAGGAGAGGTATCGAATTTTACGCGAGCTACATCAGGGCATCTTTATTTCACGATGAAGGATCAAAACGCCTCACTGAAGTGTGTGATGTGGAAAAGCAGTGCTTTTAAAAATCAGGGTATTGCTATAAAAGAAGGGATCTCGCTGCAGGTTCATGGAAGTTTGAGCCTGTATGAAGTAAGCGGCCAATACCAGCTGGTAGTAGACCAGGTGAAGGTCGCGGGGGAGGGAGAACTTTATGCCGAATTTGCCAGGCTAAAAAAACAATTGGAAGCGGAAGGGTTGTTTGACCTAAGCCGCAAACGTCCCATCCCGCCTTCACCCTTAAATATCGGGGTGGTCACTTCCGAAACAGGGGCAGCCTTACAAGACATTCTTAACACCCTTTCGCGGCGCCTACCATTGGTTACGGTGTGGTTAGCGCCAACCTTGGTACAAGGGATAGATGCCCCAGCCGGGATCATCAAAGCATTGAAACAGGTAAACCAGGTGCCAAACCTTGATGTGATCATTCTCGCCAGGGGTGGTGGTTCCATAGAAGACCTATGGAGCTTTAATAACGAACAAGTAGCCCGCGCTGTGGCGGATTCCAAAACGCCGGTTATCACAGGGGTTGGCCATGAGATCGATTTTACCTTGGTTGATTTCGCCTCAGATATGAGGGCTCCAACACCGACAGCAGCCGCCGAAATAGCTACCCCCATTTCGATCGACCTTCTACAAGGACAGATTGAAGCTTATGGGCAGCTCCTACAGGATTTTTCGGAAGGGTTGATTCGTCAACTTGATGATGAACTCAGTGTTTTACGGTCACGGTTGAGTTATTTTTCCCCAGCCCGCGCTCTTATGACGCAAAGCCAAGTCGTTGATGGCTTATCGCAACGGTTGAATCGGGCAAACGAAAATATATTTGGAATAAAGCGATCGCAGTTGGATGGCTTGCTTAAAAGGCTTGAATCAAACAACCCGCATGGTATCCTAAAAAGAGGATATGCAATCGTACAAGATCGCGCAACCAAACAGATCATTAAAACTGCCTCCCAAGCAAACCCAAAGAGTGAGTTGGATGTAACTCTTTATGATGGAAGCTTGGTGGTTGTAGTTACAGAGATAAAGACGGAGAAATAACATGAGTGAGAATTCGATTGAAAAACTAAGCTATGAGCAGGCCTTCGTGGAATTGGAAAAGATAGCAGCTCAACTTGAGAGTGAGAGCCACCCGCTTCAAGAATCGATCGCGTTATACGAAAGAGGTCAACTTCTGGCGACACACTGTTCGTCTTTGTTGGAAAAAGCTCAATTACGGATCCAGAAAATCGATCCGAATGGTGTAGGGCAAAAAGGGGAATGAATATGTTCTTTTCTTCCTTGCTAAATAATCCATCCTTGATGACGGCAATCATTGCCTGGTTTCTTGCCCAAATACTAAAACCCCCCGTTGAATACCTTCGAAAAGGAAAATGGAACTGGGGCTATTTATTGAGTGCTGGCGGTATGCCAAGTTCACATTCAGCCCTGATGGTTGGCGCAACATTTGGTATAGGCCTGCACGAAGGGTTTGATAACCCTGTTTTCACCATTGCCGTCGCTATCACGATGATCGTGGTCTACGACGCAATGGGTGTTCGGCGTGAGGCTGGCCGGCATGCTGAAATGATCAATATTTTGATCAACGAATTGCTAAGCGGTCATCCTATTTCGGATAAAGAATTGCGTGAAGTGCTCGGCCACACACCGCTTGAAGTAATTGGCGGGATCATTTTGGGTATCATTGTTAGTATTGTTTATTGGGCGATGGTAGTGTAGAAAGCCGGATCAGCGGCGAGAAACGCGGCTGAGAATTTTTGTGAGAAACGCTCGGGCAATGCTTAACTCGGGAATTTGTAATAGTATCAAGCCGAATAAATAGGCAATCGCACCAAAGACAACGCCGCCAAGAACTTCGATCCAATCGCCAGATCCCGCGGAAAACAACTGCCAGCCATAGATACACAGAACCATCAGCAGACTGGCGATGGTAAATTGAAAAAAACTGATTCCTAAAGCTTTGGTTTCAATTTCACCTAGGTGTTTTCGGATGTAGTAGATTAGGAAACCTGCCTCGATCGCTGTGGCAAGTGAATTCGCCAACGCCAATCCGCCATGGGGCATCCACGACACTTTTGTAAACAAAGCCACGAAAACAAAACTTAAAACCACATTCAAACCCATAGCCAAAATACCAATGGTGACGGGTGTTTTTGTATCATGAAGCGCGTAAAACGCCCTCGAAAGAATTTCCACAATGGCATGGCCAACCAACCCCGCGGTGTACCAAAGGATAGCCCAAGCAACCAGTTCTGTGGAATGAGCGTCAAATTTTCCGCGCTGAAACAAAATAGCAGTGATTGGGCTTCGCAGGATGATCAAACCAATGCTGGCGGGGATCGATAGGACTAAAACTCCGCGAAGGGTAGCCGTAAGTGAATGAACCATATCGGTTTTTTCATTTTTTGCCACTTGTGCCGAAAAGGTAGGAAGGGCTGCCGTAGCGATGGCTTGGGCGATCACGAATAATGGCATGGTCATGATCATTCTACCCACGTTGATGGCTGAAAGGCTGCCTTCGCCGAGAGAGGCAGCTAACATGGTATTGATCAAGAAATTGATCTGAACGGCTCCGACCCCAAATAAGCGCGGCCCCATCAACTTTAAGATCTGGACGACCTTGTTGCTCATCAGGTCTTTTGCGGATGGGATGGAAATCTTTTCGAGGCTCAGCAAAGCCGGGATTTGAACGAGCAGATGCAAACAAGCACCAATTACATATCCCCAAGCCAAACCAAAGATGCCTTGGGTTGGCACAATGAACACGATACCAATGATCCACCCAAGCCAATTGACCACCGGCGCTAAGGCGGGGATGAGGAACTTTTGGTGGGTGTTCAGCACGCCCATCACGATTCCGCTGATGCCAAAAATGGTGGGGGCGATCATAATGATGCGTAATAGATTGATAGTTAGTTGCAGCAAGCCGCTATCAAGGTTAGGCTGAAAAACAAAAATAACCTTACTAACGATGGTTGGGGCGAAGTAGACCGTAATTAGTGAACCGATCCCCAATACCAGCAGGATAAGGCTGACGATGGAAGAAAAGAGATCGAAAGCCTGCCTAGAATTCTCTTTTTTTAGCACATCTGTGAAAATGGGGATGAAAGCCGAGGCGAGCGCTCCACCGGCAAGAAGGTTGAATAACAGATCTGGGATGGTCACAGCGGCATAAAAAGCGTCGAGCTGGGAGTTGGTGCCGAAAGTATTTGATACTAATACCTGTCTCATGAGACCAACAAGATTACTTAAAACATAAGCAAACATCACCGTACTTGCGGCGCGGGCGATCTGTTTGTTCGATGAAGACGATGAATTGCTCATTGGGTAGGATTATACCTTTGATGTTTGCCCATTTATTTTGATAGAATTTGGGTAGGCTAAAAATGCAAACCAACAAATTCGATCAAAACTTCAAGAATAGTATCCGGCTTATCATCGCGCTTATGGTATGTATGTCGATACCCGGTTGCGGATTTAAAGACCCAGTAGATTTGACGAACAACCCAATAATTACACCCTTGATAGGTACAGCAACCCCAAAGTCTGAAACAGCGCTGGTGTTTGATCAGGTTGATCTGCCGGTTGGCTATGGATATACCAGTTCCTTGGTCGATGTGTATTTTACTGAACCGAGGTCGGGCTTAGCGTATTATGAAGAAGATGGCATAGAAACGAAACTGATCGAGTCGATCGATGGCGCGAAGGTCTCAATTGATTTGGCGATTTATAGTTTTGACCATTACCTGATCGAAAGAGCCCTGATCAACGCTTTCAAGCGGGGAGTAACCGTTCGAATGGTAATGGAAAGTGATAGCCTTGATAGCTCGTCGGTAATACGATTACTTGCCGCTGGAATTCCCATTATTGGGGATGACACCTCAAGCCTGATGCACAATAAATTTCTCATCATCGATGGAGTTGAGGTTTGGACAGGGTCAGCAAATTACACCTACGATAGTTTTTATGTAGATAATAACAATCTCATGCGGATCGCTGATGAGGAGATAGCCGCAAACTATGAGACTGAATTTGATGAAATGTTCTCAGCTCATTTCTTTGGAACTGACACAAAGATCGACACTCCTTACCGAATTGTTGACCTTAATGGTACGAAGATCGAAAGTTTGTTTTCGCCGGATGACCAGATCGCCAGAGTGATCGTAAATTTGCTGAAAAATTCAACAAAAAGCATCTATTTTATGGCGTACGCCATGACCGCGGAAGATTATTCGGAAGTATTAATCGGGCAATTTAATAATGGATTGATCATTAGTGGGGTATTAGATGGTCAACTCCTTAAATCTGGTGGTTCTGAGTTTGAACAACTGATCAATTCGGGCATACAAGTTCTTCCAGATGGTAATGATGGACTAATGCATCACAAGGTTATGATCATTGATGAAGAAATTGTAGTGACAGGTTCCTACAATTTCACAGCGAACGCCGAAAGACAAAATGACGAAAACATCCTTATTATTTATAATAAAGCGTTGGCAAAATTGTTCTTGGAGGAATTTGGTCGTGTTAATGAAATAAGACCATCTACCCCGTAACCTTTTAACCTAATCTACGACTCTAAAATTGAAACAACAATACATAGCTATCATTTTTGTTAGGAAAATTTTGGGTTTATCGTTTAGGATTATGTTGGAAGACTGTTATCTATTTTCCAACTTCAATTAACAGAGCAAAAATACCCGAATGTTAAATTCTAACAAAGATAATTATGTAGGAATTCTGAAATGTGATCGAGAATCGATCGATAGGATATTTGAGCAATATTATCCCGATCTATATCGCTACATCAACTACCGAGTAAATAACGATGACCTCGCTGAAGAAATCGCGAGCGAAGTCTTTATCAGGTTGATCGAAGTCACTAAAAAGAATAAGTTTCCTGAAACAAATATTAAAGGTTGGCTTTTTTTAACCGCCTCCCACATCATAGTGGATCACTACCGCAAGGTTTACAAAAAGCCAGAAACGATCTTGAATGAAGAGATCGTGGATAACGGTACGGACCTCATAGGTGAGGTTGAAGCCAAGGAAAAGAAAAAAATGTTAGCAGCCGCAATGACAAACCTAACCGCCGAGCAACAAGATGTGTTGAACTACAGGTTCAACCTCGAATACTCGATCGAAGAAACCGCGGCGCTAATGAATAAAAACGAAAACGCGATCAAGCAGCTTCAGTTCAGGGCGCTGGCCGCATTGAAAAAAATAATGAGCAATAACCAATGAAAAAAATTGACATATACACTGCTTTTAGCGAAACATTAGATTCGGTCAGCAATGGCCAGGATCTCGAATCTTGTCTATCTCTTTACCCTGACTATCGGGATGAGATCCAGGTAATGGTCGAAATGGCGTTATTCGCTCAGAGTGTTCCCGCAAAGATGCCAGATTCGAATTCTAAGATACGTGCGAAAAACCGAGTAATGGCGACTTTGGCTCAAGGCGAGCAGAAGAAGCAGGCAAAAACAGTTTGGCAGCACGGTTTTGATTTTCTAAATGTTCGTGTTCAGCGAATGGCTTTATCCGCTTTTGTTGTTGTTGCGGTTCTTTTTTCAAGCGGCACTGGTTTAGTTCAAGCATCCAATGGAGCATTACCAGGCGATAATCTATACTCCGTAAAGCGCAGTTGGGAAGGCGTTCGTTTATTTTTTGTTTTTGATTCAACCACCAAACAGAATCTCGAATCTACTTTTGATAAAGAAAGAGTTGATGAGATTAATGAGTTGTATTCCGAAGGGCGATTTGAACAGGTATCCTTCGACGGGATCGTTGAAAAAATTGATGGAGAGTTTTGGACAATTAGCGGAGTAGTTGTTAGAGTAGAGATCGACGAGTTCGCCAACCTAAATGTTCCGCTCGGTTCCGCTGTTCATATTATTGGCGAAACGGATGATGGGATCATTGAAGTTGAACAGCTTACGATCCTTCGTGCGGGTGAAAGCGTAACCATCATTATGACGCCCACCTTCCTTCATAAACCATCCGATGACAACACAATTTCAACAAGCACCGAATCCTCTGACGATGATTTAGACCAAGAAATGAATGAATCATCTATAGATGATTCCTCGATTGAGGATTCTCAAAATGAAACGGACGATTCGGGAGGTGATTCTTCCATCGTTCCTTCTGAAGAGGATAACTCATCAGATGCATATACTGGTACAAATGGTAGCGACGATACATCGGACCATCCTGATATTGAAGAGCCGGATTCTGAACCGGAAAAAGATGATAGCGATTCTGGCGGATCTGAAGACGACTCATCAGAAAACAAAGATGCCAGCCCTGAAGTAAAATCTTAGGCTTTTTTAGTTAACGATCAAAATTGCGATACCCCAAGCTGAGATCATCAAGATCCCAATTCCAAATCGAATTACAAAAATCCAACCAACACTAAACAGCCATTCTCGAACCGAGACCATGGCTGTTTTTATTTCTTTTAGGCGAATTGTTTCAAACATTAATAACGCTAAAGGTGTGGTTATCAGGGCGATCAATGGTGTTAGAAAAACCCCGCTTATAAACCCAACCAAATAACTACCTAAAATCGAGAACCAGGGTGTTTCCGCTTTGCGAAGTTTTATGGTCAGAATAACATTATCAACAACGGTGCCTATGACCATCAAGATGGTGATGATGGTGAAGAGAACCCAGTTGAATTGACCTTTTAAAAACACCACTTCAAGGATCAGTCTGATGAGCATTCCACCCCACATCAATTGGAGGCCAGGAAAAATGGGGATGACCAAGCCAAATAAACAAATGAGGAACAAAAGTAGAAAAAGAAAATTGATCATAAAAAATGCTCCCGCATTCATTGTAGGCCGATCTGCTGTAGGTTTAAGGCATACAGCAGATCGTTTTTGGGGTTAATTATCGAATTACGTCGACCCCGCCCATCCAGGGTTTTAAGGCCTGAGGTATGAGTATGGATCCATCGGCTTGTTGGTAGTTTTCCATCACCGCGATCATCGTTCTGGGTAGACCTAACCCCGAGCCATTGAGGGTGTGCAGTAATCTTGGTTTCCCGCCTTCTGTAGGACGGTATTTGATATTGGCGCGCCGTGATTGGAAATCGGTGTCATTTGATACGGAGGACACTTCCAACCATTCATCGCAGCCAGGCGCCCAAACTTCAAGGTCGTATGTCATGGTAGCGCCAAAACCTATATCACCGGTGCATAGCTGTTTTACGCGATAAGTGAGACCGAGACCGACACAAGTAGCTTCAGCGTCGGAAAGCATTTTTTGAAGCAAGACTTCTGATTCTTCTGGTTTGCTGTAAATATACATCTCGACTTTGTCGAACTGATGGCCGCGCTTGATGCCACGCACATCCCTGCCGGCGCTCATTTTTTCACGCCGAAAGCAGGGTGTGTAGGCGGTATACATTCTTGGCAAGCTGGCTTCTTCCAATACCTCATCCATATGAAGGCCGGTTAGTGGTATCTCGGCGGTCGGGACGAAGTACAAGTCCTCTTCGTGGTCTTTGTACAGGTTATCGGCGAATTTGGGTAATTGTCCGGCGCCATAAACGGTTTCGCTTTTTACCATAAAGGGTAAATACTGTTCGCGGTAACCCTGAATGCGGGTGTGTAGATCGAGCATATAAGCGATCACGGCTCGCTGCAAGCGCGCGCCATCACCGCTCAGCACGTAAAAGCGTGAGCCTGTCAACTTGGTACCGCGTTCAAAATCGATAATTCCAAGGTTAGGTCCAAGCTCCCAGTGTGGTTTTGGCTCAAAATCGAAGGACTTTTGCTCGCCAACTGTTTTAATGACGATGTTCTCGGAATCATCCTTACCGTAGGGGGTTCGTGGGTCGGGGATGTTTGGAAGGATCGACGTGAGGGCTTTTAGGCGGATGTCGATTTCGGCCAACACCTTGTCCAATTCGCTGATCTTATCCCCAACAAGCCGCATAGCATCTACTTTTTCTTTGCGCTGTTCGGGGTCTTTCATCTGGCTGATCTCTTTTGAAACAACGTTCTTTTCAGCCTTCAAGGTTTCAACCTCAACGAGAAGCTCTCTCCGTTTTACATCCAATACTAATATCTCATCCACAGGCGCGGGGTCAGATTGTCTATCCCGCAAGCTTTTTCTTACAACCTCAGGGTTTTCACGGATCAAATTGATATCGAGCATTTAGTACCTCCTTGAATTAATTAAAATACCGCCCCTCATTGCAGGACGAGGGGCGGCTCGTGGTACCACCTGCGTTATCTATTTAATGGAATAGAATCTCTTTTCGCTGTAACGGGCTCGCCCCGTCTCTCTTACGATCCTAAGGATCCCTCCGAGAGCAATTGGCCAAAATGACCACCAAAGTGGACTTCCCCTTCTAGCCTAGCATCTCTCACCAACCGATGCCTCTCTGGATAGACCTTTAGGGTACTTTGCTTTGGGTAAATTTATCTATTAATTGGGATTATACGCTTTGAGCCAAGGTTGTCAAGTTCAGAAAGGATCAAAAAGCGGGAAGGTGTATCAGTAACCTCTTTCCATCGATAGCGAAAGAAGGATTTTTTCTGTATTTTGAACTGTACAGAATTGCTTTAATTCTCCCAATAGGCTGTCCTCCATCCCAGCGCAGGCATCCTGAATTAGGACAACTTGGAACCCAAGGGATAACGCTGCTTTGGTTGTTTGCGTGATGGTCATCTCGTGCTGTATGCCGCAAAGGAGGACCCTAGATGTTCGCGCTGATCTTAGGAGGGTATCGAGCTCGCTGCTTTCGAAGGAATTAGGCGAGTTTTTATAAGCGATTGGTTCCCCTTCGTAATGTGCCACTAAGTCATGGATGCGAATTCCATCTGTTCCTGGAACGCAGAAGCTTAGGCCGTTCGAACGGTTCTCGTGCTGAACGTGAATGGTATGACCACCATGATCACGAAAACACTGTAAGATGGCGTGAGCTTTTTTTGCCGCGAGAAAAGAACCGGAGATTTCGTACCCTCCGTTCGGGAAAAAATCATTTTGAAAATCAAGAAGCACCAAAGAGGTTGGGATCATTTTCTGCCAAAGTCAGCTGGGTTTTCACCCCAAGCTTCGGTTTCCCATTTATGAAGAGCGAAGGTATGTTTCGTCGTTGTTAAAAATACTTCGGCTTCGTCGATCAATTTGAAAAGGCTGACATTCTTCGCGGTACGCTTCATAGTTGTTTTGCACTTTTTATTTTTTATCCATAGAATCGCGTTTTTAGAATCGCTATAAATTGGCAGATCACTTTTTTCTTTGATCAGCCAGCGGATACCATCGACGATCGCTAAAAATTCGCCTATATTGTTGGTTCCATCGGGGTATAAAGTGGATTTGAAAGCAAGTTTTCCTTTACCAAAAATGACCCCCTGCCATTCAACAGGACCAGGCACGCCGCTACAAGCCGCGTCTACCGCCAAAGCCGGCGAGATTGGAGCCGATTTCCTGCGAACAATCGTTTTTCCTGTTTTAGAAACAGGGTCGCCGAATGTCTGTCTGCTTTTAGTGGCAACATAGCTAGGCCCAGAAACAAAGGCTTTCTTCGCTTCGGATAGTGTAGCAAAGCTTTTATATTGCGCGCCAACAAATCTATCTACCTGCTCTAAACATTCGGGCCAGTTATCATAAATTCCGGGAGTTCGGCCTTTCCAGACCACATAAACTTTGGATGTTTTTGCCATAGGTAAGGAATTCTACTTGAATTGCGAGGAAGGCGTGGTTATGGGAGCAGCCTCGGCTGCAACCTTGACCACTGAACCCCAAAATCATTGGTAACCCAGACTTGAGACGCGGTTTCAGCGCCAACGACCGCAAAGCCATTCTGGCTGGTAACAAATTGGAAACTGGAAACGTAATCCGCTTGCGGTGCGTTGAACCCAAAATGGAGTGAGGAGGGGTTCACGACAAAGGTTGCCCCCGCGTCATTGGTATAGCACAGTCCATCAGCGCATCGAACAAAAATATCCTTGGATGAGGCATATTGTGGTGTTTCAAGGTATACCGCGCCAACGTTTAGCCGGCTATCCTGTAATTGCCATGTAGAACCATTATCAGTGGTTTGGTAAATAAATAGCATGCTAAATTCAAGAGAGCCGTCATCTTTGGATTTTGTGACGTTGATTGGCAGAACCCCTTGAGAGCCATCAAATTTGGGCATAAAAGGGGCAATATTTCCGTTTTTATACTCTTCAGGTAGTGAAACACTACTATTGCTCCAATTGAAACCACGGTCACTAGAATAAGCAATATTTACTATGCCGCTAGGTTCGTTCGCCATCTCACCTTTTATGATCATTGCCCGTTCCATATCCGTGTAAAGCACATCTCCGCAGATGTTGCAAAGGTGTATGGTGCCTTCCGACAAATTAGCTCCTGAGTCGGGTGAGATCAAAGGTAAGAGAGACCAAGTTTGGCCGCCATCAGCGGTCTCATATTGCCGGATATACGCGTTACCCGCGCCGATATCGGCTATTTCAGCGAAACCGACCTTTTCGTTAAGGAAAGTAACATTTGCCCCCTTGATCGGGTCGAATGATGGAAGCAAATTCCAGCTTGCGCCTCCATCTGAAGTAGACAAAACTCCCCAATTTTCTTTTAGGTCAAGAACCGTTAGCCAGGCATTTTGGCTGCCGATAAAGCTCGAATTCGTGATGCGGTACTCATCTGGAGGTGAAACGTCCATCCATGTGTTAGCTCCATCCGATGTGCGAACTAGGATAGTTGAATTAGTGGTGTTTGCCGCCCAGGCCCAGCCATCAAGAGTGTTTACCATAGTTAGCTTGTTGATGTTTATTTCTTGCCCGGTAATCTGCGCAACTGCTGTAATTACTGCTTGCGCATCGGTTGGGGCGATTATTTTAGATGGAAGGGTGGCTTTTTCCGTAGCAACACCGGATATAGCCGACCCGTTCGGTGTGGATTCGCTGGTCTGGATGGGCTGAGGGATTGCGCAGCTTACCAAGAAAAACAATATTCCAAAAATGATGATTTGTTTGATTTGTTTCATTTTGATCTCTCTGTTATAAAGGTGACCTTTTCTATTATGATACATCAACAACCCAATTAAAAAGAAAATGGCTTAGCTCGGGGCTAGGCCATTTTAAGATAGGTTCGTTTTTTTTATAGCTTTTCAATAATGGTTGCTTCGCCTTGGCCAACCCCAACACAAAGGGTCGCTAAACCGTATCTTGCTCCACTTCGCCTTCGCATCTCATGCAAAAGAGTAGTGAGAATGCGTGACCCAGAGCATCCCAACGGATGACCAAGAGCAATGGCACCGCCATTCACATTGACGATATTTACATCCAGATTTAGGTCTTCCATAACCGCCAGAGATTGGATGGCAAATGCTTCGTTCAGTTCCACCAGGTTAATATCAGTGATCTTTAATCCTGCTCTGGAAAGCGCTTTGTGGGTTGCCGGTACGGGTCCCAAACCCATTGTGCCCGGTAATACTCCCGCGGAGCTCATAGAAACAATCCGGGCAAGTGGCTTGAGATTTAGTTGTCTCGCTTTTTTCTCTGACATGATCAAAACAGCTGAAGCGCCATCATTTAATCCAGATGAGTTACCAGCGGTAACTGTACCGCCTTCTGCCCGAAACGCTGGTTTTAATTTTGATAAACTGGCAGCATTGGTATCGCGGCGGGGTCGCTCATCGATGCTTACTATCGTAGGGTCCCCCTTTTTTTGCGGAATCTCGATCGGTATGATCTCTTCGGTGAAGGTGCCAGCGTCAATTGCTTTGATCGCTTTTTGGTGTGAGTTGGCGGCAAATTCATCTTGCTTTTCGCGGGTAATGTGTGGTTTTAGGTCCGCGATATTTTCAGCGGTTTCGCCCATACTTTCTGTCTTATACATTTCTTTCATCACAGGGTTGGGGTATCGCCAACCGAGCGCGGTGTCATAGGCTACCAAATTTCCAAAAGCAAAAGCGCTATCGGCCTTGGGGAAGGAGTACGGCGCGCGAGACATCGATTCAACACCCCCTGCCAAGAAGATATCACCATCTCCGGCACGAATGGCGCGGGCAGCGATATTGATGGCGGCCAAACCAGAAGCGCACAATCGATTGACCGTAAGCCCTGGCACAATATAGGGAATGCCAGCAAGCAATAAAGCCATACGCGCTACATTGCGGTTATCTTCCCCTGCCTGATTGGCGCATCCCAAGATGACCTCATCGGTCTCGTTTGGGTCAAATTGGTTGCGTTCAATTAATTTTCTTAGGATGAAGGCAGCCAGATCATCAGGCCGCACTTTCGCCAGACTTCCTCCAAGGGAACCGATCGGGGAACGGATGGCATCAACAATTACAGCGTCTTCCATAAATTACCTCGCTTTAGGTGGTCTATTTTTCAATGATAATACCATCAAGGCGGTACGTCGTTATCACCAATTTGCGGTTACATCACGCAAATTCAAGGAATAAAAAAAGCGTTCTGTTCATGATCTGAACAGAACGCTAATTCTAAAAAAATGCAAATTATCGAACCAAACCTTGTTTTCGCGCGTATAACGCGGCTTGCGTTCGGTTATCGAGTTCTAACTTGTTTAAAATTCTTCCAACATGGCTAATAACCGTATTTTCGGAAATCTCAAGAACCTGTGAGATATCACGATTTGATAACCCTTCGCCGATCAACTTTAGTACATCGATCTCGCGGTGAGTCAGTGTTATGCTAGGGATCCTCGGATCCTGCATAGCGGATAGAAGTTTATTAGAAATATCGGGTGGTAAGACGGATTGGCCGTTCGCTACACGTCTAATACCATCGATTAAATCATCTGGTGAAGATGTTTTAACCAGATATCCAATGGCGCCAGCACGAATAGATGAGACGACCAGTTCATCCTCATGCGAGCTCGACAAAACCAAAATGTGTGACTCTTGATTCAATTTCTTAATTTGTCTGATAGCCTCAACACCCCCAATGCCAGGCATAAGCAGATCCATCAAGATCACATCTGGTTCTAATTCTTTGATCATTTCGACTGCAGTTTCCCCATCTGCCGCTTCTCCAACTACTTCAAGATCCTGTACGGTCTGAAGTAATGAGCGAAGACCTTTTCGCAAAATATCATGGTCGTCGCAAATAAAAACTTTAGTTGTCATAGCCTTCTCTCATAAATATAAAATGGGTAACTCAACAATGATAAATTTTTTACCAGGGGTTGCGTCGATGATTTCAAAGCGTGCGTCAAGCTTATGAAATTTGTCTATTAAGTTATCAAATTTATCGATGTGGTTTTGTGTTAATACTGATTTTATCATTTTGTTGTCTAAAATTGCAACTTCAATTTTAAAGTGGTCTGAGACGTCTGTCAGCGAGATAATTATTTCGTCTGGTCTAGATAAATTTAGAACATGATTATTGATCTCAGAAATGATATTGTAAAGATTTTTTTGAAATTCTAACGGAATCGTATTTGTGAAATTGAAGTGATACTTGATCCTGACGTCATAACGGTTTGCAATTACTTCTGCCTGTTCCGTTAGTGCCTTAACAATCCCGATCTTAAAAAAAGACTCTGGCTCCAACTCGTAAAACAACAAATTCGTTTCCTTGATTACTTGCTGAGCCATACCGTTGATGTCGTCGATTACCTCCATCACGGCGACATAATTGCCCCGTAGAGCATGGTTTTTTGCGGTAGCACTGAAAAGTGACAATGAATACAGACCTTGTGAAATGCGATCGTGGATCTCTTTACCGAGTCTTTTTTGTTCGTTTTCCTGGATCGCTAATATTTCAGCCTCGTGTAGACCTTTCGCCAATGTGATGGCATATGAGATATCGCGAAAGATCATGACTTTGCCAAGGACAGATCCATCCTTGCCAAGCGTATTCTCTATGGTCAGATTAAGTGTAAGCCAATCAGAATCAAGCGCGACCTCGATGTTATTCGAAAAATAGGTATTGCTCGAATCGGTTTGTTTATTACTTATCGCGGTTGCGATCTGAGGATAGTCATTGATATTCGCCCCTTTTGTTACCCCAAAATATTTTTTTGCGGATCGATTTGCGTCAACAATATTCTCTTGGTTGTTAAGAATGATGATTGCGTCTTTTGTACTATCTGTGTAGGTTATTCTCCCGGCAGCCCCGATCTCAAGCAAGTCGAATTGATTTATGCCAACGAGAAAAACGGGTGCTGTGATTAGAAAACCAAAAGGCGAGATATCAAGATTGGGAATGAAAGTTAACCCAAGTAAATATAAGGTTGTTGTTAGCCAGGGGGCCATTACGCCGCAAAGTAACAAATAAGCTTTTGTCCTACTTTTTTTATCCTTGGTGGCCATTACCAGCATAAAAGTTGTATGGGCAAGAATGCCAAATTGGTACAGAATATTGATCCAGTAAAAAATGGAGTGCTCGAAAGTTATGAGGTTAAGATCTGGGTTTGTTACCTTGTATCCTGCCCAATAGAGCAAGTGAAGATCATTTGTCCAAACGATAATGGTTATCAAGATTGGGAAAACCATATATGTAACTAAATGCGTTTTGGCTACTTCAGAGTCGGTGAGTATTTCCTGAACAGCGATCAACATAAATGTAGGTACAAATAAGATACAAGTAGTGGCAACTTTGGCAAAGAAGATTTTTTGTTCAAACACATCAGCAGAGCTGTCGATCGCGCTAAAAGCGCACCACCCAGTAACAAGGAGAAGGGTAAACATCAAGCTGATCCCCCCGCGTGAGCCACGGCGGTTCCAGGCAAGAATCGCGGTGATCAGAGCGAAGATGGCAATTCCAAAAAGAAAAAATGATCGTGGTTGAACGATGATGGTCATAAGGTTATGAAAAAATTTATAAAAAACTTGGTTAATTAATAGATGTTAACTTTTCTGTTTCATTTTAGTATAATACGCCATATTTAAGCAACTATCAGTTTAAAACCTTTTGAAATTAATGGTTTGTTATCTTTCAACAGGTTGAACAACAAGATGTACTGCTTGAAGGTTTGGCGGGAATAATCTATAATTATTTTCGCACCTAAGGATAAAATATGCCAAATGAAAACAGAACAAACAACCGGAGAAAATTCTCATATTATGTTCAGGTATTTGAGAATGTAACTTTAGAGTTGTTTGGTTATATTACAGATATTAGCCCGCGCGGTTTTCGATTGGATTCGGTAAAACCACACGGAGTAAATCGAGATTACACGCTGAGAATCGATCTCACCGGCGAAATATTCGAGAGAAATTTCGTAACTTTTGTCGCACGGGTTATGTGGATCAAACCTGATCCATTTGACACTTCGGCTTTTATCGAGGGATATAAGATCATAAGTATCACTCCGGCTGATGAAGCAATCTTTAATAAGATGCTCGAGAATTATTCATCGACTGGTCATAATTGGTAATTCATTCCCTTTTTGCGGCAGTCATACCAAATTTCAACAATGTTAGGGAATTTCCTTTATGCAAAATATCGTAAGATTTTTGATCAAGATCATCATGCGTTTGATTTCGGATATTACGATCAGCGGTTATGAAAACGTTCCACAAAGTGGCGGTTTCATCATTGCGGCCAATCACCTTGGTCGGTTGGATTCAGCGCTGCTCTATTATTTTATTGATCGACAAGATCTGATCATGCCGGTAGCTGAGAAATACAAGGATCATTGGCTGTTCAAACCTTTAGTTCTTTCCGTTGGTGGTTTTTTCATCAATCGGTTTGATGCGGATTTACAAGCGATACGGGAAGTTTTGAAACGATTGAAAAACGGCGGCGTTTTTGTCATCGCGCCTGAAGGTACTCGCTCTAAAACAGAATCTTTGCTGCAGGCAAGGCCGGGCGTCTCCTATTTTGCAAGCAAAACCGGAATGCCAATTTTACCGGTTGCGATCACAGGAACAGAAGATAGATTAATTGTTGCGAATTTGAAGAAATTCAAACGTTCCAAGATCCATATTTCAGCCGGGGAAACATTTACATTAACTCCCATCAAAAGTTCCGATGACGCCGGGTTATTGAAGGCTACCGACGAAATTATGTGCCGTATCGGTTCTATGCTTCCTGAAAAATATCGCGGTTATTATGCTGAACATCCACGCTTGAAGGAATTGTTAGGTGATTCGTAAGTTTTTACGTGGTCTAATTATCCTGATTATCAATTCCATCGCGGATGTAGAGATCACCGGGGTGGAACACTTTCCTGAAAAGGGAGGTTTTGTTGCCGCCGTAAATCATATTGGTTTCATCGATATCGGTATGTTCCATTATCAGTTCGATCGGTATGACATGTTCATTCCGGTTGCTGAAAAATGGGAAAAAGCAGCGTGGATCCGTGTTATCGCCAAGGCACTCAATTTTGTTTTTATAGACCGTTACAACCCAGACCTAAAAGCGCTTCGTAAAATGATCAATTTGATGAACGAGGGGAATTCTTTGGTGATCGCTCCAGAAGGCACTCGTTCGCACACCGCATCGCTTCAGGAAGGAAAACACGGCGTTGCCTACTTGGCGGCTCGCTCAGGATTTCCGGTTATTCCGGTAGGGATGACCGGCACAGAAGATAAAAATATACTTGGTAATCTCAAGCGCTTCAGAAGATCTAAGGTTAAGCTCGTGATCGGTGAAGCGTTTACCATTCCACCACTACCCGTGATGGGAAAGGAAGAGGCATTAAAAACCGCGACAGACGAGGTAATGTGTCAAATCGCGGCTTTATTGCCTGAAGCGTATCGGGGTGTTTACGCAGACCATCCCCGCACTATCGAATTACTAAAGCGTTAGATCACCAAACCTTCCGTTCTCTTCAGATATTTACCGCCCCCAACTTTTCCTAACCAGTTCTCTCCATCTACGATCACTTCCCCACGCAATAATACTTTTTCAGGGTAACCAATAATTTTCCAGCCTTCATAAAGGTTGTAATCGGTTCGTTGGTGCGAGTTAGCCACACCATAAGTCATTTCTTTGTTTGGATCCCAAATCACAATATCTGCGTCAGCCCCGGGCACAAGGGCACCTTTGCGTGGGTAAAGTCCAAAGATCTTGGCTGGGTTGGTGCTGGTGTAGGCAACAAACTGGTTCATCGTGATCTTGCCGGTTCGAACACCATAGCTCCAAAGGATCGGTAAGCGGTCTTGAACACCGGGTAGACCGTTTGGAATTTGGGTGAAATTATCTTTGCCCAATTCCTTGCCAGGGATAGCGATCGATTTACCTTCGTATTGAATGGCTTTGGTTCCATCAAAAAAGAAGGGGCAATGGTCTGTGCCAATGGTTTGCAGAGTGTTGTTGGAAAGGGCTTCCCATAACCGCTGATTATCTTCTTCATCCCGCATTGGTGGGGAGCATATCCATTTTGCGCCATCTGGTCTTTCCATGTGCTTGGTAGAAAAGAATAGATAGGGGGGGCAGGTTTCGCCCATCACTTTTACGTCGCGCTCGCGTGAGTATTGAAGCATATTGGCTTCGCCGCCGGCATTCATATGCACAATGTAAACAGGGGCATCGGCTTGTTGTGCCATCGCGCACATCCTCATCGTTGATTCCACAGCCCCCCATTTTGGGCGAGTATAGGCATGCCAGGCGGGGGAGGTATTGCCAGCGGCAAGGGCTTTTGGAATGAGTTCTTCAATAATGTCACCATTTTCGCAATGAACCATCACCAACATACCGTGTTCTTTAGCTTTTATCAGTGCTTTGAAAATATTTCGGTCATCCAACCGAAGCCGCCCATTATAGGCGGTAAATACCTTTAGGGTGGTAACGCCATTGTTGATCAATACAGGAAGCTCTTTAGCTACTTCATCATCAAAGTGAGTGAGGTTCATATGGAATGAGTGGTCGATGGCAGATTTTTCCGCTTTCTTATACCAAAGATCTAAGGATTTTTGGAACCCACCTTTTTCCTGAACAACAAAATCCATGACCGTGGTGGTGCCGCCAAAAGCTGCAGCCTTGTTGCCGGTGTAATGATCATCGGAGGAGACTGTTCCGAACATTGGCAGGTCAAAATGGGTATGAGGATCGATACCACCCGGGAAAATGTATTTCCCGCTGGCATCAATAACCTGTGCGTCAGTATCCTGAAGGTTTTGGCCGATCATTGAGATCACCTCACCATCGATCAATATATCGGCTTTGTAGGTATCAGAAGCCGTAACCAATGTTCCGTTTCGCAAGATCTTTTTCATTAGAAATCCTTTTCGCTGGAAGATTATAGGTTGCTAAGACCTAAAATCTTTAATAACATATCGTTTGAAATGGGTAGTTCTGGCAAGTTAACTTGGTAAACCTGATCTTTTGCAGCCCGTTCTCGAAGAGTCTTCCATAATATTAACCTCTCTTCATTACGTATGATCAGATCCGATAGATTTTGTGCTGACTTCAGGTGTTCGCCGGTTGTATAAAAGAAAGAAAAACGCTTCCATGGTCCAGAAACGATCGGTGTGGGAAGGGATTCAAGCTCTCCGATTTGAATCTTGAAATATTCTTCGTTGGCATGGGGATGATCCGGTTCGTCTCTTAGAAGTTCTTTGCGGGTGTTTAGTTCATGACCGCGAACTTTAGCGTAGTGCATGATGCGGCCGCCATTTTTGCCAAAATTTTTCGGCTGATAAAACGCCAAAGCGTCAACCGAAACAACTTTTGGGGAGTTGCGCAAAGGAATGCGATACCAGCCAAACAAACGGGCGATCTCGGCATCCCGAAGCTTAGGAAAGATACAAACAAGAACAAGGGATTCGTCCTGGATCATAGCCGTGTTGGTTTTCTCGAGTTACTTCTTTTCCCGGTCCAACCAAAGCTCGCGATATTTGCGATTCCAATCGCTTAAAAACCTAATGGAAATAATAAGGGCAAAGAATCCCGCCATCCATAAGATCATGCCGCGTAGGTTAAAAAGCCAAAAAACAGGTGTAATGAGAAGAGCGGCAAAGATGGTGGCTTTCGCGCCATGGCGGAGGATCAATATCAACGTCACTAGAACACCAACCGCGATCAGCAGAGCAAGTGGGTTCAATGCCAAAAGCCCGCCACCGGCAGTGGCTAGACCCATCCCGCCCCTAAAACCACCGAATATCGGCCAACAATGGCCAATGACCGCGCAGACAGCCACCAATACAGGAGCCCAAGGGTTTGGGATCATTTGCGCTGCCAAGTAAGTGGGCATAAAACCCTTTAGTACATCAAGAAGGAAGACAAACCCGCCAGCCAAAAACCCAGCTTGGCGGATGGTGTTGGTGGTTGTAGCATGCCCTGAACCGTGATCACGAACATCAACGCCCTTGATGGCGCGGGTGATCCAGACGGAGGGCATGAGTGAGCCAGCAAGATAACCGAACAGGCAGAATAAGAGAATTAGAAGAGGGGTTGAGGAAAGGAGGGTTGTCATATTTAAAAAAAGAACAGGTAGATATTGTTCAATTCTACCTGTTCTTCGCGAAATCTAAAAATTAAGTAAGTCCAACTTCATTGTTGAACTCAACAATGAGTTCGTCCACTTCGTCAGCCTGCTTTTGGATATCGGTCCAGAAATTGGGGTTATACCACATATCCTGGATCTCATTATAGGTCTTGCCCTGTTGTTCAACCCAGGTGAAGTACTTAAGGTTGTGAACGCGACGTTTTTCTGGGTAGGTCAATTCGAGCATATTGTCGATGCCTTGTCCAAGTAACCATCGGCCAAAATCGCAAGCAGCGGTGGATTCATTGTATTCGCCAAATTCTTCGTGCATTTCAACGAGGCGGCTCTTGTACAATTCCATGGAGTCGGTTGCGATGGTGAAGATGACATCGTTCTCATCCATCTCATAGTATTTCGCCATCTTGATAGCGGTGAGCACGTTGGAGATGCCGGAGAAGCCCAAAAGATCAAGCTGGGCAATGGTAGCTTCGGAAACGCCTTGGCTAGCAAGGAATTTCTTGCCGGCGGGTTCGTTGAACAAACGGGCTAGGTTGACCACGGCGTTATCATCGATGGCTACAACCAGATCGGTGTTCTTGGTGTTGTGGATCCAAGGTACATGCTTATCGCCGATACCTTCGATACGGTGAGCGCCAAAACCATTTTCAAGCAAAGTTGGGCATTGCAAAGCTTCGCTTGCCGCGATCTTGCTTTCGGGGTAAAGCTGCTTCATGTAATCGCCGCTGGCGATGGAACCGGCGGAACCGGTGGCGGAAGTGATACCGCGGAAGCGGTCACCGGGGCGGGCGATCTGTTTGAAGACTTCTTCCATAGCACGGCCAGTAACGGTGTAGTGCCAAAGATAGTTGGGATATTCCTGGAACTGATCGAAGATCATTAGATCTTGACCAGAGTTGCGTAATTCGTTGCATTTGTCAAAGATCTCTTTGACGTTGGATTCGGAACCAGGTGTCTTAATGGTTTCGCCGGCAACCTTGGCAAGCCATTCAAAACGTTCGCGGCTCATGCCTTCAGGCAAAATCGCGATCGATTCGCAGCTAAGCAAGGCTGAATCATACGCGCCGCCACGGCAATAGTTACCAGTAGAAGGCCAAACGGCTTTTTGGGTCGTTGGGTCGAACTGGCCGGTAACCAATCTGGGGACTAAGCAAGAGAAGGCAGCGCCAACTTTGTGAGCGCCGGTAGGGAACCACTTGCCAACGATCGCTACAATGCGAGCTTTGACACCGGTAATAGAAGACGGCAGTTCAATATAGTTAACATTGCCGAATCCGCCACCCGAGTTCTTGGCTTCGTTGTGCCAGTTGATACGGAATAAATTACGGGGGTGAATATCCCATAAACCGATCGAGCCTAACTCTTGTTTGATCTTTGCGGGGATCTTGCTGGGGTCTTTCATTTGGGCGTAGGTTGGGATAATAATGTTCTTTTCCCGAGCCCGTTGGATTGCTCTTTGACGCTTTGTTTTGTTGATGGTTAGATCGATTGTAGCCATTAAAAACTCCTTTGGGAGAAAGTTGTCAGACAAATCATATTATAATCCCATTTTGTACATTGTGAAGAATAATATTTTTAATTAAATAAACTTACGTTTTTGTTGGTTGAAAAAGGTTTGGTTAAGTTGTATTGTAAGTGTAGTGACATAAAAGTCATGAAAGGAGGTTCACGATAGAAAATATAGAACCGAAGCACTTTTGGAGAAGGTACGGAAATAGTTAGTTTGCTGGCGAATTGCATCAAATGCCGGTAGTTCACCATGACTCGAATGTGGAATCCAGAATATCCTTCTTCAAAAAATATCCTAACATGAACGTAAAATAACCAGAACGTTAGATGGATGGGTGATCCCCATCCATCTTTTTTATTTAAAAATAAATTGCAGCGGGTCTCCGGAATATGGCAATTCAAAACTTGTAGAGACCGGTTCGACGTTACCTGTGAAACCAGCTTTGTAATTGGCGCAGGTGTCATCTTCCCAAACATTGCTCTCACAAGCGATTCCGGTCATTTGCATCAACCAAGTACCTGATAGATCCGTGGGGTGGTACCAATAGACATCGCCATTTTTATCGCTTACTACCACAACGGTAGTGCCTTCGGTTGAAATGTTAAAGGCGATACCTTGGATCGGATTCCCGGCAACATCGTTTACTTTGGCAGTGAAAACATCTACGTTTTCAGGTTGGATCACCTTAATCTGGGTCAGGTCAACGTCAGAGGTAAGTAATTGACGAAAAACCCAGCCTTCTGTTCCATCAGCAATCGTTACGTTGATCCACTCGTTACCAGGCGCGGTGCCAAGCACGGTTAGTTCATCCTCTTCTCCGAGCAAGCGCATCGCGTCGAACAGAACACCGGGGTTGGTGCGGAACATCATTCCTTCGGCAAACGAATGGACGGTGAAGGACGTAAACGGTGTAGCGGGTAGTGAAACGTCAGGTGTAGCCGTTTCGAGGGTAGGCAACACGGCTGCGGCGGGTGTGGATGCGATCTTCACTTCAACGGTTTCTGTTGGACCTGCCGATGGCAAAATGGTTGGCACATAGGTTTTCGTGGGACGAGTGCAGGCTGTTAGGAGTAAAAGGCTTAGTAGCACTATGATGAACTTAATTTTCATATAAACTCCTTTGTAAAAAGAATTTCTAAAGATAGGTGGGTAAATTTATTTTTTCCCCATCACGATGGTGAATTCTGGCGTGGTGAATTCTTCAATTTCTTCAGGGTCTTCTCCTGTAAGGTTCGGGAAAAATTCTATAGAATGGAAACCAGCGTCAGTGAGAAGCGCCTCCAACTCTTCTTCTTCATACCCTTTTGTGCTAGCGCAATGGTGTTGAACCGAGTTTGTTTCGCTATCAACGATGTAATAACGCTCAGTGGCGGTGTTGCTATTATCATCCCAAAAGGATTCCATTAAACAAAGATGCGGATTGGTTGAGAAGAGGCCTTCATCCGCGCTATACCACATGGATGGTTGATTACCGATCTGGTCAACCGATTCGATACTGGAGGATTCAATCAAGATGAAACCACCTGGCTTGAGGGCGGTGTAACCTTTTCTTAAGATCTTCTTTACATCTTCGGTGGGTAATAAATTAATGGCACCGAATAGGTAAACCACCGCATCGTACCCTTCGCCAAAGTCGGCTTGACGAATATCGCCCAATTCGTAAACGCAATTTTTGGTGGCGTGTTTTTTTGCGTACTCAATGGCGGCAGGAGCAAAATCGATGCCAACACAGTGATTGCGTTTTTGAGCAAAGATCTCGGTGTAAAGGCCCGGGCCGCAGCCAAGATCTAATATCTTTCCGGGCTGATTTTTCATCAAGCTATTAAAGATCCAGGCGCATTCTTTCTGGATCACCTTCATCTGCTTGCTGGCTGCGCTGCTCTCCTGCGAAAGGTGTTCCTTCAGCACTCGTTTGCTAAACTCAGCGTCGTCCCAGGGAATTCGTTCCCCTTCGGTCCACGGTTTTAGGTCGTTATTTCTTTGGATGATGTCAATTAGTTTCAAAAAGGATCCTATTGATCTTAGATCAGTCTTTCAGCAATGAGTTTTTGATTCTTCCCAAACCTTCATTGAGCAAGGATGTTGGGCAACCAAAATTAATACGGGCAAATTTCTCTCCGCCGGTACCGAAAGCAGCGCCATTATTGAGCACTACTTTTGCCTTCTTCAAGAAAAAATCAGAGGGGTCGCTTCCGATGGTTCCTTTTGCCATATGGTCTTCAAAACTTAGCCAGCCTAAATAGGTGGCTTCAGGGATGGTTGTGATAACGCTGGGTAAATTGGTATCGATATAAGTGACAAGAATATCGCGGTTGTGAGTGAGATAAGCTTTTAGTTCACCTAACCATGGGTCACAGTCGCCCGAAAAAGCGGCTTGCGCTGCCACAAAGGATAACCCAGACACATGTAAGGTCATTTTGTCTAAGGTTTTCCTAAAGCTCTTGCGCAATTCATCATCAGAGATGATGGCAAAACCACAGAATAAGCCGGCAATGTTGAATGTCTTAGATGGGGATACTAATGTTATGCAGTTTTTTTCAATTTCCTTTGAGATCGAGGCGATGGGAATGTGTATGTTATCGCCAAGAAGCAATTCACTATGAATTTCATCAGAGACGATGACGGAGCCTTCTTCAACACATTTTTCCGCCATTCTTTTCAAGTCTTCGCGGTTAAAGCATTTACCAATGGGGTTATGAGGATTACATAACAGGAACATTTTGGTTGGGTGACCATCGCTATGAAAGGCAGCATTGAAATTATCCCAATTCATCTCAGACCTTAATTTGTTGCCATCGACGATGGGAGTTAATGGGTTTTCCTGTCGAATAAAACCTAATGCATCTTGTATTTGGTTGAAGGGCATATATACCGGTGTTTGGATCAGGTAGCCATCGCCTGGCTTGCAGAGCATATTGGAGGCGGCAAAAAAACCGCTAACTAAGCCGGTGGTGGCAACTACCCATGATTCGTCGATATCCCAATCGTAAAGTTTTTTCATACGGTCGACAACCGTTTGTCGCAATGCTTTGCTATCCATGGTGTACCCAAAAACGCTATGGTCTACAGTTTTATGTAAGGCCTTCGTGATCGGTTCAGGCACCTTGAAATCCATATCCGCAACCCACATCGGGAGAATATCGGTGGAAAATAGATCCCACTTTACTGAATCAGTACCGCGGCGTTCGATGATTTCGTCAAAATTGATGGGCATTCTTATTTCCTATCGTTGATATATTTTTTATCACGTAACACATACAAAGGTCTCCCCTTGACTTCGTCATAGATCCTGCCAATGTATTCGCCGATGATGCCAAGCGAGATGAGTTGGGCGCCACCAAAGAAGAGAACCGCGATCAAGGTTGTTGCTTGCCCTAAAAAGGCTTGGGAGCCAGTTAGTCGCTCAATGATGACCACGGGAATGGCTATCAGCGATATAAGAACCGCGACGAACCCGATCCATGTCGCCATTTGTAGCGGAAAATAGGAAAAACCAGTGATCCCAGTTACCGCGAACGCGATCATTTTTCTGAGTGGGTATTTCGTTTCACCCGCAAAACGTGGTTCACGAATGTAATTTACCCCGATCTGTTTGAAACCTACCCACGACGCCATTCCCCTCAGGAAGCGATGTCGTTCCCGCATACTATTCATTACATCAACCACCTTGCGGTCGATCAATCGAAAATCGCCGGTATCCAGCGGAATTTTTACATTGGTAATGCGATAAATGAGCCGATAGAAGAGAGAAGCTGTAACTAATTTGAACCAGCTTTCACCTTTACGTTCTGCTCGAACCGCATAAACAACCTCGTAACCCTCTTCCCATTTTTTGATCAAGTCTAAGATCACTTCGGGCGGGTCTTGTAGGTCAGCATCAATTACCACCACCGCTTCGCCGTGAGAATTGTCCAAGCCGGCAGTAACCGCAATTTGGTGCCCGAAATTTCGGGCAAAAATGAGGGGGACTACTTCTTTATTTACTGTCGCGAGGGCCGCTATTTGGTCGGTTGAGCCATCCTGTGAACCATCATCGATCAGAATTAATTCCCAACTGGCTTTGGTGCTATTCATAACCTCGGAAATTCGTCGGTACAGTTCGCTGATATTGTCTTTTTCGTTGTAAATTGGGGCAATAATTGAAAATTTTACGGTCATAGTTTTTCCTGCTATTCGATATATTTTGGCGCTAATTTTGTGGCGGAAATGGATCGATTCCGAGTATTTTGTTGCGAACATATCTGCTGATGATGAAAGAAGAAGCCAATACAGGCACTACGATCAAAACACCGATCACTCCTTGAAGGATGACCGCGGCAATGATCGCTACAAAAACGATTCCTTCATGAAGGTAAACGCTTTTCCCCAAAATTCTGGGTTGAAGATAGATGGTTTTTACATTATTTAAGATTAAATAAACACTTCCAGTAAGAAGCGCGAAAAATTCATTGCTTATCGGTAAGAAGGTTGAACCTTCTAACCAGGCTACTGTTATGGCGATGACCGCCGCGATACCGGGACCAACTTCTGGAACCAAGTTGAGAAAGCCAGCTAGCAGACCGATAAATATCGCGCCAGGTAACCCAATTGTGGACCAAGCAACAGCGTAGATCACAGCAAGGACGATCATCAGCCTGATCTGCCCTCCGAGGTAGTTCATCCACACCGTTCGGATCTCATAATAGAGCTTCCAAAGATCTTCATTGTATTTTAAAGGAGCCAATCCAAAAAGCCATTGACGGAAGGTTTCCCATTCTGTCATTAAGTTATAGGTCGTAACAATAATGACAAGAAACCAGAGAAACCCCTTAGAGGTTGTGCGGATAAGTTCAAAGGTTTTGTTCGCTTCATCGATTGCCGGACTGAAATCAAGGGTAATACTATCGCGAATGAACCCAATATAATCGCCTAAATGAACCGGGATATTTTGGATTATGATGGGTGAGGCATATTTTATTTGGTAAGAAATGAGGGATTCATTTAGATCTGAAACGATTTTTCCAATTTCAGAAAACGCGGTAGGGATCACAGCAACTAAAAGGACGATGATCGTGATGACGATAACAAAAAAAATGATATTTGCGGATACCTTGCGTGGAAGGTTGGTTTTATGGGTAAGAAGATTGATTAGTGGGCTAAACAAATACGAAATAAGCGCGGAAATAATCAGTGGGGTAAAAATCTCACGGATTTGCCATGCTATAAAAAATAGCATGGCAACGATTGTGAGTAGAAATATGTTTTTGACAGGTTGATCCCAAGATGATTGCGACATATTCCTTTAGTATAAATTGAAATTCAAAAAAACTTGGCAGAACTACCCTTTTATCAACCGTTTTACATTCGCGAGGGTCGGTTCAATGATCGGCGCTGGTTGTACCGCCTTCATAGCTGTGTTGACATCTTTTAATCCGCTGCCAGTATTAAAGACAACTACGTTAGAATTCCGGTCAAATAATCCCAATGCTACCGCCTTTTGGAACCCGGCATAGGCGGTCGCACCAGCCGGTTCCGAGAAGATGCCGATTTTTCCAAGCAGAGCTATGCTTTTTACGATCTCTTCATCAGGGACGAGAATGTAAGTTCCGCCGGTTTCGGTAGCTGCCCTAACGGCACGTACCCCGTCGCGCGGGAGGTCTACGGAGATGCTATCGGCAAGGGTGGTGGCTTTGACGGGGATAATCTCTTCGCTATGGTTGTTAAAGGCATTGGCAACAGCAGCGGAACCTTCGGATTGGACGCCAATGATGCGCGGAACTTTGCTGATCCAGCCTAATTGGTAGAGGTCTTTGAAACCTTTATGAATACCAGAAATAATATTGCCGTCGCCAACGGATACCATCACGGTAAGGTTATCAAAATTGACAACGCCGTTTTTTGGGCCTTGCAAAGCTTGTTGGTGATAGAAATATTCCCACACCTCGAAGGACGCGGTCTTTTTACCTTCTACAGTGAAGGCGTTGTAGCCAGTGTTTCGGCAATACCACCCGAACTCGGTAGAGGCTAGAACTGAAAGGTCGAAGGCATCATCATAGGTGCCATCTACCAAAATTACTTGTGAGCCATACACTAACAACTGTGCTACTTTTGCGGATGGAGCGGTTTTTGGGGCAAAAATGATCGATCGTTGCCCAACCGCGGCGGAAATTCCAGCCAACGCCGCGCCGGCATTACCAGTGGAGGCTGTAACCACGACCTCAGAGCCGATCTCCTTCGCGCGGGTAACCACGATAGCGCTTGCGCGGTCTTTGAAACTGGCGGTGGGATTGCGGCTTTCGTCTTTGATGAACAAGTCATTAATTCCAAACTCGGCTGCCTGAGGGTGCCTAAACATTGGTGTTCCACCAACAAACTGCATTGGTGTTTGGTCGCCTATCTTCTTTTCTACAGGTAGTAGAGGCAGGTATCGCCAAATGGAGTTATCACGAGAGTTCGTTATTGTCTCGATGGATATGGTCTTCTTGATCGAATCAAAATCGAGGATCACATCCAAATTACCACCATCTACCGAGCAGGTGTAGATCTTATCATCCGCGTCATAGCTTTTTCCGCAAAGGGAGCATTTGTATCCAATAAATTTTTGCATGGATTCTGGTTTCCTTTTACTTATTTTCTACCAAGTGCTTAAGAACCATTTCCTGATCTACCGGCAGATTGTGTAAGCGAAGCCCGGTGATGTTGTATAACGCGTTTGTGATGGCTGGCGGGGTGGGGATGAGAACGATCTCGCCAACACCTTTGGCGCCGTAAGGACCATCCGCGGAGGGGTCTTCGACTACGATCGATGTAATGAGCGGTGTGTGCATAATGGAAGGAATTCGGTAACGTGACATTCTATCGGTGATCACATAGCCATCTTCTGTGATGAAGTTTTCGAGCAAGGCATGCCCAACACCCATAACAACGCCGCCTTCAACCTGGCCCTGAAGGCCAACCGGGTTGATCACCTTACCAACATCGTTGGCGGAGATGACTTGAATTACTTTCACTTCGCCGGTGTTCTGGTTTACTTCGATCTCGGCAGCCTGTGAGGCAAAAGAGAAGGCAACATGCATATCGCCTTTTACGCCAAGCGGAGTGGTAACAGGGGCGTGATACTCGTATTCGGCAAGGGGTTTTACGTTCATTTCGACCATATCCAGGTAAACCTGGGTAAATGGAATATTCTTCCCTGAAACAAGCAAGCCATCGGGAGAGAATTTTATAAGATTTGGATCAACATCGTATTTCTCAGCGATGGTGCCGGTGATCAAATTACGCATTTCAATTGCGGCAAATTTGGAGGCATTACCGGTTACAAAGGTTTGGCGGGAGGCTGTGGTTGGACCACCATTGGGGGTAAGGTCAGTATCCATTACCAAAACCTTAACGTTTTCAGGGTTCTGGGATAATTCCTCGCAAACAACCAATTGCATGACGGTTACCAAGCCCTGACCTAGTTCCGCGGCCGCTGAGCGAACTTGGAATTTGCCGGTAGGATATAACTCAACATGGGCGCCGGAGCAATCATCGGCTCCGCCACCGAGGCCGGTGTTTTTGAAGGCAGAAGCAAACCCCCATGCCCGCACGAGGTGTTCGGCCCCTTGTACTTTTCGTGGCTTGAAAAGATCTGCTTGGGGTAGGCCTGAAACACGAATCATTTCGGCTTGTACTTTATCAATACAATCAACCAAACCAGCGCTATCACGCAGAACCTGACCGGTGCTGGTTTCCGCACCTACTCGAAGGGCGTTTTTTCTGCGAAGTTCGATGCGGTCGATGTTCAATTTTTCAGCCAGCATATCCATAACGGATTCGATAGCAAAAGCGGATTGTAAAACGCCAAAACCGCGGAATGCGCCGGCGGGCGGGTTGTTGGTATACATGGCGTAACAATCTGCATGTACATTGGGGATGATATATGGGCCAGCGGAGTGGGTGGTCGCGCGAGTGAGTACTTTTTCGCCGAGAGAGGCATACGCGCCGGTATCACCATAGAGTTCTGTTTGGGCAGAAACTAATGTACCGTCCTTCATCGCGCCGATCTTAACTTTGATCTGGGTAGCATGCCTTTTAGGATGAACGAGGAGGCTTTCGTGCCTATCCCAAAGAATCTTGACTGGACGATTTAATTTTTGAGCCAACATAGCCGCGTGGATCTGACCAGCAATGTCTTCTTTACCGCCAAAACCGCCGCCCATCAATTGGCCAACAATCCTAACACGGTCTTCGGCAACACCAAGAGTGCGGGCGACCTGTAAGCGATCCTGGTAGGGGATTTGGGAACCCACATAGATCTCCATGCGGCCTTCTTTGGTGGGAACAGCTACGCTGCACTCAGGCTCCATAAAAAGGTGATCAGTGCTAGGGGTATGGAAGATCTCTTCCATCACGATATCAGCGGAGTCAAAGCCTTGCTGAACATCGCCTTTTCTTACTTTGATATGTTTGAGTAAATTGCCATTGGGGTGAAGGGTATCCGATTCAGGGTGACGAGAAATAACTGGATCAGAAATTACAGGCTGAAGATCGAATTCGACCTCAACCAAGTCGGCGGCCGCGCGGGCGATCTCGGTGGTTTCAGCCGCGACAATTGCGATAGCATCGCCAACGTAGCGAACTCGTTCGTTGATACCAACCATTACAGGCCAATCGTAGATCACCAATCCGTGATATTTTTCGCCGGGAATATCTTCGGCGGTGAGAACGGAGAGAACTCCGGGGTACGCCTTGGCTTTTTCGATATTGATGGAACGTACAAAGGCATGGGGGACCAATGCCCGGCGTACAGCGCCAAATACCATATCCTCGAAGACAAGGTCATCGGAATAGATTGCCTTGCCTGTCACTTTTTCGACGGAATCGGGGCGGGCTTGGGCTGTGCCAACAACTTTATGAGTGCCATCGTTGCTGGAATTCGCCATTTTTTCGACGGCATGGTTATTTCTGAGGCTTTCAGCTGCTTCTAGGATGGAGCGCTCGATGGTTGGGTAACCAGCGCAACGGCAAAGTGTATCTTTTAGGGCGTGATGAATATCGGATGAGGTTGGGTTGGGTTCGCGTTGTAGCAAACCATAGGCGGTCATGATCTGGCCAGGGATGCAGAAACCGCATTGGACTGCGCCGTTATTGATAAAGGTTTCTTGCAGAGGGTGGAGAACAGTTTTTCCATTCTCTTCCTTGGCAAGGCCTTCGATCGTGGTAATAAATTTTCCATTGGCTTTTTCGGAGGGGGTAGAACAAGAAAGAACCGATTCACCATTCATAATAACGGTACAAGCACCGCACTCTGATTCTTCGCAGGCGATCTTTGTGCCGGTTAATTTTAAGCGTAAGCGCAGTAGGTCTGAGAGGGTTTCGCCAGGGATGCGTGGAAGCTGATAGGTCTTACCATTAACATTTAATGTAATTAATTTATTTTCCATGATCATGAATTCCTAATTAAAAGGTCCGTTTCCAGGCCTGGTGGATGGTATTTTTAAATAACTCGGTTACCAATTGTTGGCGGTATTCTGAGGTTGCCCTGCGAGCGCTGGTTCGGAATTTTGCTTCGGAAAGGATGGATTGCTGTGCTTTCGCGATTGCATCATCGTTGAAGACCATACCCTTGAGCATTTCCTCTGTCTTTACCGCCCTAAACGGAACAGGGCCAGCTGGACCGATCGAGATTCGAACATCAACGATCTTATCTTCAGACCGTTCGATCCAAACGGATAAATTTAATATTGGAAGGGCAATACCTTGGGCACGCATAATGCGTTTGAAGGCGGAACCCTGATTTTTTTGTTTGAGTGGGATGAAGAAGCGGGTTAAAAATTCCTTCTTGGGGTCGAGGATGGATTTTCCGGGACCTACGAAGAATTGTGTGATGGGGATTCGCCTCTGACCATCGATAGATGATATTTCAACTTGGGTATTGAGCGATAACAGGCCGATCGTTCCGTCAGCGGCAGGCAAGGCGTGTGCCACGTTGCCGCCGATCGTTGCGGAATTACGTACCTGCGGGCCGCCGATAAGGCCGCACGCTTCGATGAGCGCGTCAGCGTTATTGAGAACGGCTTGGTTCTTCACAATTTGATTGTGCGTAACGCAAGCGCCAATGACAATTTCTTCCCCAACGATCTCAATGCCCTTTAGTTCGGGTATCTCGGTAATATCGATGAGAGCGTTGACAGGAGCGTGGTTGCCCTGGTTCAAGTCAAGCATTAAATCGGTACCACCAGCGATGATACTGCTTGGTTCAGCACAGGTGTTTAAGAGGCTTATTGCTTGTGGGATGGTTTGGGGTTGATGATACTCTTTCCAAATGCTCATTATTTCGGTCTCCTTAAATAGTTAATAATAAGAAATCCAGTTGGCGGCACTTTTCGAGTGTAAAACCCCACGCCGTTCATAAGAACGACCGTCGACCTACGAAGGTAAAAATTTTACTTGTGATAAATTGTACTACTAAAGATGGCAGTAAAAAATTAGCCCATTCAATTATTAGATAATCGAATGGGCTAATGTGTAAATTAAACTCCGCGCTGGCCTCGAACGTACGGGATACCAAGAGCGGCCGGGGCTCCAATACGTTTTCTCATCGCACTGTAAGAACCAAAGATTAGTACAACGATCGTGAAAGCGTAGGGAAGCATTGTTAGGAAAATGCCGAGATAAGGATTGTAGTAAAAAGGATTTCTGAAGCTGAGGAGAGTTGTAGGGCCTTGAATATCAAGAACTAACCTACGCAAAGCGCCAAAAGTGTAACTACCAACCATGGCCCTAATCGGATCCCATTGAGAGAAGATCACCAAACCGATCGCGATCCAGCCCTGACCAGCGGTGGTTAGCTCGCTGAACCAACCTGGGGATATGGCGAGGCTGATAGTAGCGCCGGCTAACCCTGAAAAAAGACCGCAAACAAAGACATAGAAATACCTTGTTTGGTAAACATTGATGCCAAGGGAATCTGCTGCGGAAGGCTGTTCACCAACGGCGCGCATGTGCATACCGGGGCGGGTTCGGTAGATGAAGTACCAGCACAACGGAACAAGCGCGTACCCAACATAAACAAGGACACTTTGGTTGGTAAAGAAGATCTTCCCCAGAATTGGGATCAGCGAAAGGAACGGGATAGATAATTTTGGGATTAGGGAGATCACGCCGGCTTTGCTGAGAGATTCACCAAAGACCAAAGCAATACCAGTACCTACAAACGTTAGTGAAAGACCACTAACAACTTGATCGGCATGGAGTGTGATAGTGATGAAAGCGTGAATTTGGCTAAGTAAACCACCTGCTAACATAGCAGCAAGCAATCCCAGCCAAGGGTTTCCAGTTTTAACGGTAATGCTAAAGGCTGTCATAGCTCCTAAAAGCATCATACCTTCCAAACCCAATTGCATTACCCCTGCGCGTTCTGAAAAAATTCCACCTAGTGTGGCAAATAACAGCACAGTACCTGATGCCACGCCGGCTTGTAAAATAATAATTGGATCCATGGGTATTAGTCCTGTACCTTTCGGAAGACGCGGATACGATTTCGTACTAAGAAATCACTGGCAATCAAGCAGACTAAGATGATGCCTTGGATAAGTTTTGGAATACCAGAAGGTTGGATCTCTCGCCCAGCAAGAATCAGGGCGCCAAACAAGATCGAAACGACAATTACCAGGAACGGATTTAATTTTGCCAGCCAAGCCACAATGATCCCGGTAAAGCCGTAGCCTGGGGATATCGCGCCTTGTAAACGATGTACTACGCCGCTGATCTCAGACATGCCGGCTAAGCCAGCTAAACCGCCAGAGAGCATCATAACCAAAATGGTGTTTCTACCTAATTTTATGCCGGCATAGTTGGCTGCTTTGGGGTTATCGCCAATCAACCTAATTTCGTAACCCCATTTGCTTCGGTAAAGAATGAACCAAATAATCACGACAGCAATGAGGGCGAAAATGAGTCCGAAATGGGTGGTTAGCCCGCGCAATTCGGGAATGATCTTGCCATAATCAGAGAGACGGGGAAGCCAAGCGTTCTTTGGAAACATCTTGGACATCTGAAAGCCACCTTCGGACCATACGGCGTAGATGAAAAAGTCATTCCATTTGAAGGCGATATAGTTCATCATCAAGGAGGAAATAACTTCGTTTACATTAAATTTGACCTTGAGATAGCCCGGGATAAAGCCCCATAAAGCCCCAAAAGTAATACCAAACAACATCATCACCAGTATGAAGAGCCATTGAGGGGAATCGGCAGGAAGAACTGGAAGAAGAACAACCATACTTGCGCCAAAAGCACCCAGAAAGAATTGACCTTCAGCACCGATATTCCATAGTTTCATGCGGAAGGCAACGGTGCTTGCCAAACCAACCAAGATCAGTGGTATGGCTTTGACCATCGTATCGGAAAAAACGCCAATATCGCCGAAGCTGGCTTTAGCGATATGCGCATAGGCTTTCCATGGGTCGCCGCCAACGACAGCGAGAATGAGTGCGCCAATGAGCAGGGCAAGCACGAGAGCAAAGATGGTGATCGATAGGGATTGCCACCAGGTGATCTCATCAAGCCTTGGCTCTACTCGTACTTTATAAGGGAAGGAAAAGCTTTTCTTTTCGATCGATTTTGTTGGCTCAGGCATTTTCTACCCCTTTAATTTCAAGAATCTTATCCAAGGGCGTTCCGGTCATCATCATACCAATCTTTTCGATATCTTTATCGGTGACTTCGCCCATAATTTTGCCGTCATAAATGACATAGATCCGGTCGCTCAGGGCAAGTAATTCTTCCAATTCTTCCGAAACAAGCAAAACTCCAGCGCCGGCTTCTCGTTGTTTAAGAAGTAATTGTTGTACCCCTTCGATTGCTCCTACATCCAAGCCTCGTGTAGGCTGCATTGCTACCATAACCGAGGGTTCAGAGGAGATCTCGCGGGCAAGAATAACTTTTTGCAAATTACCGCCGGAAAGTAAACGCACTGGGGTATTGATGGATGGGGAAGCAATATCATAAGACGCGCGAAGTTCTGTCGCGTTTTTCACGACAGCGGCTTGGTTGATCGTCCATTTGGGAGAGATAGGTGGGTGTCGATAACTTTTCATGATCAGGTTATCGGCCAGGCTAAGGTTGTGGGCAGACCCAACGTAGTGGCGATCTTCTGGAACATGAGAAATTCCATGCTCAATAAAGGTAAGTGAGTCTTGATTGGTAATATCCGCCCCGTTTATGATAATTTTTCCGCTGCTGCATTCGCGAAGACCTGTAAGTACATCGGCTAACTCACGCTGGCCATTTCCAGCAACACCGGCTAAGCCAACGATTTCATTTTTTCTGACATTGAGGCTAAGCCCTTGCAGAGCAGGCAGACCTTTATCGTTGAGGCAATTCAGGTTCTCCGTTGAAAGGACGACTTCGCCGGGGACCAAGTCTTTTTTCGTTACATCAAAGGTAATATCTCGCCCTACCATGAGCTTGGCAAGATCTCTAACGGTCATACCGGTGGGGTCAATGCCGGCGGCTGTTACTTTGCCTTTGCGCATAACGGTAACTCGATCAGCAATTTCAAGTACTTCGTTCAATTTGTGGCTAATGAAAATAATCGATTTACCTAATGCGGTCATTTTTCGTAATGTTTCAAAGAAGGTTTCGATCTCTAAGGGGGCGAGAACCGCGGTTGGTTCATCCAAAATGAGGATATCAGCCCCTCGGTATAGAATTTTTATCAGCTCTACACGCTGTTGTTCGCCAACGGATAATTGCCAGATCTTATTGGTTGGGTCAATGGGTAATCCCATTTTTTCGCCTAGATCGCGCACAAGATCATCGTACTTAGAAAGATTCATGCGGAAGGCGGGTTCTTTTAGGCCCAATAAAACGTTTTCGGTAACTGTGTGGGTTGGAACAAGCATAAAATGTTGGTGAACCATTCCAATACCAGCGGCTATGGCCTGGCTTGGTGAAGAAAATGATTCTTTGTTTCCATGAACAATGATCGAGCCCTGGTCTTGCTTGTAAAGACCGGTCAAAATGTTCATCAAGGTGCTTTTACCAGCACCGTTTTCTCCCAAAAGGGCGTGAATTTCACCCTTCATCAGGTTGAAGTTCGCGCGGTCATTTGCCAAGACGCCTGGGAATTGCTTGGTGATCGACTGCATTGATACTACTTCTTCATTAAAGCTCTGTACTAAGGTTTTGTCACTCATAATGATTTCCATATTCAATTATTAAGTACGGAGTAAAAGCGAGCCAGATCTATTGACCTGGCTCGCGGTAGTACAGAATTTATTACTTGGGAAGCTCGGCGGTAATACCTTCAGCCCACCACTTCATACAATAGGTACAACCAAGATTGTATTCGGGGAAAGCGTCGAGGTCTTTCTGCTCGAGTTTGGAGCCGGCGGGAACAACTTCTTTGCCGGTGTTGTCATTGATCGGGCCAGCGAAGACGTCGAAGCGGGTAAATTCGCCAGCGAGCATTTTGGCAAGGGTGTCTTCAACCATAGCGATGACTTCGGGATCGAGGTCTTTTACGCCGGCAGTCATTTCCTGACCATCCATAAAGCCATAGAGGCCAAGTGCGCCGGTTTCGGCATCAAAGTAATCCCAACCAGGGACATAGGTGCCAGCGATTACTTGTTCGGTGATCTTGGCATAAACGGGTCCCCACACCCAGTAAGGGGCGGTGAGACAACGTTCTACTTTGCAGGAACCGTACCAGTCATAGGTGACGCCCCATTTGCCTTTTTCCTGAGCTACGTCAGCAACGGCGGGGGTATCTGCACCAGTGAATACAACCTGAGCGCCAGCATCAAAGAGGGAAGCGGCAGCTTCTTTTTCAATGACGGGGTCGTGCCAGGTGTTGATCCAGCGGACATCCATGGTACATTCGGGGCAGGTTTTTCTCATACCGAGGGCAATGGCGTTACCCAAACGAATTTCTTCGGGAATGGGGAAGGTAGCCATATAACCAAGTTTGGGGTTGCCGTCTTTCTTGGCGCGGGCACCAGCGAGCATACCAGCAAGATATTTCATATCTTCCATAGCGCCCATCAAGTTACCAAAGTTGGTTCCATTGGATTTGATACCGGTATTGTGGATGAACATTGTTTCGGGGAATTCACCAGCAACAATTTCCATGGAATCGCCGAAACCAAAGGAGGTACCGAAGACCAAGCCAAAGCCTTTGCGGGCGAGGCTACGGAAAACTTGTTCGGAATCTGCACCTTCAGGAACGTTTTCGATATAGGCAATGTGGGTATTGGGGACGTTGGCGGCGATATATTCGAGGCCTTCGAAGTGAGCCTGTGACCAACCACCATCGTTATGTGGGCCAATCAGAACCATAGCGACGTTAAATTGACCTTCAACGACGTCAGGAATCTGGAAGGCGCCTTCTTCGGCAGCGGGTGCTTCGGCAGCGGGAGCTTCAGCAGCAGGTGCTTCGGCAGCGGGAGCTTCAGCAGCGGGTGCTTCAGCGGCTGGTACTTCGGTAGCGGGTGCAGCGGGTGCACAGGCTGAAAGCACCATGGATAGTACGGCGAGCATTACAAGTAAATACTTCAGGTGACGCATAATTTCTCCTCCGTTAGGAATGAATGTATTGCTTTCATTAAGGCAAACAACTTCGCCAAAATAACTGAACCTAAAAGTATACGGTTAATTGTATGACAAATATTAACACAAATTCAAAAAAATAAATAGTGACGGTTGTCTAAAAATCTTGATAATTTGTCAACAATTAATCATTTTGTAGGAAAAGAATGCAAAAAACTCAAATCGGGCTTTTTTCTTCGATGTAAACGCGAGGATTTCTAACAAGAACTAACAATAGACCTGTAGTGATTAGCCCAAATATGAGCGATACGATGAAAGTGACATTAAAACCAATCGAATCGGCAATCCACCCGCCAATGATGGGAGCGGCAATCGATGCCGGGGCGATGAGGGTGTTTGCCAGACCGATGTAAACGGGACGTTCTTTTGGAGAACCAAATCTTACCGTCATAGCAATACCGATCGTCCAAAAGGCAACATTTGCGAGTGCTGAGAAAAAGAAGACCAAGTACATCCAGCCGATTCCCGGAGCAAGCCAGGCAACCAAAGCACTTAGCACCGAGGATGCAGTGCCTAAAACCAACATAGAATGATGCCCGAAGCGATCTCCCATCCAGCCCATTCCAAGGTTAGCGATGGTTTGGGTGATGGTAAGGGTTGCTGTTAGGTAACCCGCGGTGATATTCCCCATATTGAATTTTTTGAGGGCATAAAGAATGTAGAACGAAAAGCCCATTGTGGCAAATTGAAAAAGGATTCGGAAGGCTAAAAACCAACGAAAGTTATGGTCGCGCTCGAGTATGTTTTTAGCGACGGTCCAAAAAGGCAAGTCGTTATGATGGTCTATGGCTAATGGAACTTTCGTTTCGCGGGTATAGGAAAGAAAAATGTACGAAATGACCATTCCAACAAAGGTAAATGAGAAAGTCGAAATGAAGTTGACCGGCTCATCCCATTTATCTAATAAGTAACCCGCTGCGACAGCGGAGCCGCTCATAAGAATATTAGCAATAGCCGCCTGGGCGCCGAAGAACGTCCCGTGATTTTCATGGGGGATGATCTTAGCGATCAGACTTTGCCAGGGGTTTGCAGTGATACCGGCACCAATCCCTTGCCAAATTAACATAATGAAGGCAATTGGAAGAGCGATGGCAGCGCCGAACTTGAACAGGATCCAAGCCGAAATTGCTAAACCAAGATAAGGAAGTCTCTCGTGGATGGTCATAGCCAAAACAGCCGGTTTGAATCGTTCCATTTTAGAAACCCATCCAGCTGCGAATAATTGTGGGATTTGCCAGCCAACGTTATGGATAGCGGGGATCAGCCCAATTAACAACGCAGAGGTGGTCATTTTGGTAAAGAAAAGATGGATGATCGTGCCAAACGAACCAAAGCCCATTCCAATGCCAAAAAAGGCGGCATCCATAAGGCTGACAGAAATATTAAACTTCAAATGATCATGGCGTTCATTTTGCATAAGTACTATTGATTGTACCAATGATACCGAAAAAACTTTATCAACGAAGATAGAACCGAGACCCCTTAAAACAATTGACAGAATTGCATAAGTGCATAAAATAGGGATACGAACGAACGTTCGTTAGGAGAAATGTGACCGAATTACTTAACCAATCAGATAATACCCCTGCAAAGATCCTCGATGCTGCCTACGACCTTTTTTCTACGCAGGGTTATGCCGGCACCTCGATGCGGCAGATCGCAAAGCAATCCGGTTTTGCTTTGGGCAGTATCTATAACCACTTCGCCTCTAAAGAAGATATCTTTGATGCCATTATCAACGATAGACATCCTTTAATTCAACTGTTCCCTTGGTTCGCAAAAATTGAGGCAACTACGATGGATGAATTCGCCCGTTTAAGCGCGGGTAGGATGGTGAAAGTACTAGAGACCAACCCCGAATTTCTCAATTTACTTCTGATCGAGATGATCGAGTTCAAAGGGAAGCATGCGGCGTCCTTGCTTAGCAAGGTTCAACCTGAGATCGTGGCTTTGAGCGCAAAATTCAACAATTTTGGACAGCAAATCAAACCCATTCCACCTGTTTTACTGATAAGGGTGTTTGTTGGAACCCTAATATCTTACTTTTTTACGGAAATGTTGTTGAGCGATTACATCAATCCGGAAATCAAATCTAATTCGCTTGATACTTTCATTGATGTATTTTTGAATGGTATCAAGAATGATCCCAATTTTAGGTATACGGAGGGCAAATGAATTCAAGGCTTTTTGCGATTATTCGAAAAGAGTTCATCCAAATATTTCGCGATAAACGAACACTGATCATGATCCTGATCATCCCAATTGTGCAGTTGTTTGTTATGGGGTATTCAGCAAATAGTGATGTGCGAAATGTCTCTTTGGTTGTTTATGACCAAAGTTATTCCACTCAGTCTCGTGAGCTTTTGGACGCTTTTCGGGCCGCTGATTATTTTTCGATCAACGGTGCGGTAGGTTCGGAAGCGGAATTACGAAACTGGATCGATAAGGGGCAAGCAAAGGCCGGCCTTATCATTCCGCCAGATTATTCTCAACGAGTAGCTTCTGGTAACGCGCAGGTTTCTTTTATCCTAGATGGATCCGATCCGACAATAGCGGCAACGTCGTTATCTGCGGCACAATTTATAGGGCAAAGTTACTCAACAAAAGTGCTAACCGAAAAATTTAATCGGGCAGGCATTGGGGGGCAATTACAACAGCCTGTTGAGATCCGTTCAACGGTTTGGTACAACCCCGATATGATCTCGGCGTACTTTATGGTTCCGGGGGTTATTGGCATGATCTTATTCGCGATCACAGCCATTCTTACGGCCACAGCTGTTGTGCGTGAAAGGGAGCGAGGAACGATCGAGCAGTTGATCGTAACGCCAATTCGTTCTTGGGAATTGGTGGTTGGAAAGATCCTTCCTTACACCATTTTGGCGATGTTCGATACACTCGAGGTCTTGCTGATAGGTCACTATTGGTTCGATGTTCCTATTCGCTCGCCAATGATCTTGATCATGGCGGTTTCCGCGCTGTTCTTACTTTCGGGTTTGGGCATCGGGTTATTTGCTTCTACCATGGCGAATACTCAGCAAGAGGCAATGCTTTCAGTTTGGATGATCTTGCTACCAAGTCTGTTCATTTCAGGATTCTTCTTCCCACTGGACGCGATGCCAGATTTTCTGAAAATCATTTCGTACGCGATCCCGTTGCGGTATTACTTGATCATCATTAGGGTGTTGCTACTAAAGGGTGTTGGCTTAGAAATGATCGTGAACGATGTGATCGCCTTAGCCGTATTCGGCGTTGTAATTATGACAGCCGCAGCAATGAGATTCAAAAAACGTTTGGACTAAATTTTCAACTTATCTATTAGGAGTAACTACTATGAAAAATCAAATCCCGCTTCCAGTTAAAGCCATTGTGGGTGTATTACTGCTCATCATTATCAGCTATTCAGTTTTCTTTTTTATTCAATCAAACGAGGTGGCCGCTATTACCGCATCCGGCAGTGTAGAGGCTGTTGAAGTTTCAATCTCTCCCGAGGTCAATGGAAAAATAGTTGAAGTTTCCAGAGACCTTGGGCAAACAGTTGCCATTGGCGATAAACTATTTGGTTTGGACGGCGCTGTTATGTTAGCTCAGCAAAAATTGGCAAAATCAAATCTTGAATCTGTTATGGCCAGTGAAGAGACCGCAAAACAGGCTGTCGCGCTGGCACAATTGCAATATGATACTGCCTCTGATACCGCCAATGCCGACGACATAAAACTTCGTACTGAAAACTGGTCCGGATCGAACCCAACAGAATTTGACCAACCAGGTTGGTATTTCTCATTGGATGAAGAATTCAAAGTGTTGCTCGATTCAGAAGCAAGCGCAAAAACAGATGTTGAAACCGCCAAAACGAATTTGATTTCCGTGGAAGAACGATCTGCTGGACAAGAATTTTTATCCACTGAAAACCGTTTAGCCGCAGCTCGGGTTGGGTATGTGATTGCTCAGGATGTTGTGGATCAAGTTGGCGAAGCCAGTGATGGCACAGAAATGAATACTGAAGCAGATTCTAACTTTGAAGACGCTAAAACTGAATTGGCTGACGCTCAAAAAGAATACGCTGACGCGTTGAGCACCGAAGGTGCTCAAGATATTTTAGACGCAAGAGCAAAATATCAGGTTGCCCAAACTCGGGTTGACGCAATACAGTCGAAGATCTTGACCTATAAAACAGGTGATCGCTCAACCAAATTTAAGCTGGCAGAAGTGACTCTTGCTCAGGCAACCTCCCAGCACAACCAAGCAGCTCTTGCTGTACAGGTTGCGGCGGCAAACCTTGAGTTGATCGACGCACAGGTGGCTAAACTGGTAGTGAAATCGCCCATAAATGGTGTTGTGCAGATGCGCAACGTTGAAGTGGGGGAAGTTGTGAATCCCGGAACGATCGTTTTCAGTATTATTGATCTTTCACAGCTGTCCCTTACCGTGTTTATCGCTGAGGATCGCTATGGCGAGATTTCCCTAGGTCAACGAGTGGAAGTTACCGCTGACTCCTTTGATGGACAAATATTCGAGGGTACAGTCGTTCAGATCTCTGATAAGGCAGAATTCACCCCGCGAAACGTACAAACAAGTGATGGACGGAAAACAACTGTATTCGCCATCAAGATACAGATCTCTGACCCAGAAGGCAAATTAAAACCCGGTATGCCTGCTGATGTGAAGTTCATAGTTGAATAGAGTCTCGAAGCGAGGCATTTTATGATTGAAGTAAAAAACCTGCGAAAAACATTTGGGCACACTGTGGCGGTATCGAGTATCGATCTCAATATTGCCGCGGGCGAGATCTATGGTCTCGTCGGATCGGATGGGGCAGGAAAAACGACTACTTTGCGCCTTTTGGTAGGTGCGCTACGACCGGATCATGGAAGCATAACAGTCTGTGGCTACGATGTTGCCAAGCAAGCTGATGAAGCAAGGGCGAACATTGGTTATCTATCGCAACGCTTTTCTTTGTATGAAGATATGACTGTCATGGAGAACATCCGATTTTTTGCCGAGGTACGTGGGTTGAAAAGCGGCGAATGGGAACCTTTATGTAATAATATTCTCGAATTTGTAGGGCTAATGCCTTTCAGAGATCGATTCGCGGGAAATTTGAGCGGTGGTATGAAGCAAAAACTCGGTTTGGCTTCTGCCTTGGTCACCCGGCCAAAGGTGCTGCTGCTCGATGAACCCACCACGGGTGTCGATCCGGTAACGAGGCAAGATTTTTGGCAGTTGATTATTAAGTTATCGATGGATATGACCACAGGCGGTTTTTGTGTATTGCTCACTACTCCTTATATGGATGAGGCTGCCCGCTGTAATCGCATCGGATTTATGCGTCATGGCAAGATTATCGCTGAGGGCACTCCCTCAGAAATGCGGAATAATTACATCGGTAGGGTGTTGGAGATTCAGGCTAAGCCGGTCCAAAAGATCAAGCACCTGATGACAAACTTGCCCGGTGTGTTAGATGTCCGTACTTTCGGCGATAAGATCCACCTGCAAATTGACCCCGATATGGAAAAAAAGGTCACTGTGAGTTGTAAAAAGACGATCGAAGATAATGGATATGAATTTATTGATTCCAAGATCGTTGCCCCTGGTTTGGAAGATGTTTTTATTAGCCTCTCAGCAAGGGATGAAGAATGAAACGCGAAAACGAAAAAAATACGGTTATTGAAGTTAGAGACCTCACACGTAGGTTTGGCGATTTTATCGCTGTAAATAATTTATCTTTTGATGTGGAAGCTGGCGAGATTGTTGGCTATTTAGGACCGAACGGGTCTGGAAAAACAACCACCATACGAATGCTTTTGGGTTTGTTATCCCCAGATAGCGGCTATTCAAAAGTCTTGGGTTACGATTCCTACCGACAGACCGATGAAGTGCGTCAGCGGGTTGGGTATATGTCACAGAAATTCGCGATCTATGATGACCTCACCGTTTGGGAAAATATGCAGTTTTACGCTGGTGTGTATGGCATCACCGATAAACTAGCCATCAGCGGTACACTTGACCACGTAGGCTTACTCGGTCACCAAAAAGCTCTTACCAAGGACCTTTCAACCGGTTGGCGCCAAAGGTTGGCGTTAGGGATAGCCTTGGTTCACAGCCCCAGGCTCTTATTTTTAGACGAGCCAACCTCAGGGGTTGATCCAAATGCTCGCCGTGTGTTTTGGGATTTGATTTACGGCTTGGCTGAAGATGGCGTGACTGTTTTGGTTACAACACATTACATGGATGAGGCCGAATATTGTGGCCGGGTTGGAGTGATGCGAAATGGAAAATTGCTCGCGTTAGATTCTCCAACAAATTTGAAAACGATTTTTATCAAGGGAAAAGTTGTAGAAGTGTTTACTCCTAATTTGTTAGGCTGTCTTGAATGGGGGGCAACCCAAAAGGGAATTCAAAGGACTGTTCTGGCCGGCAATCATCTAAAAATGGTACTAGATGAAAATTTTCACAAACGAGATTTAAAGGATAAAATGAAAGAAGCTGGATTGGAATACGATCTGATCCAAACCACCGAAGCAGGTTTGGAGGACGTTTTCACGGTGCTGGCAAAATAAACCTAACAGGAGATAACCACCTTATGAACAGAGCAAAGATCATTGAGGGATTGAAGTCGCATTCACCAGAAGTGCTGATTATTGGCGCGGGAGTGAACGGTGCAGGAACTTTCAGGGATCTTGCCTTAAATGGGGTGGATGTTTTACTGGTTGATAAAGGGGATTTTTGTGCTGGCGCAAGCGCCGCATCATCTCATATGGCCCATGGCGGAATTCGCTACCTTGAAAACGGCGAATTCCGCTTGGTAAGGGAAGCGGTGCGCGAACGCAACAGAATGATCGAAAACGCTCCTCATTTGGTAAGGCCGCTTCCGACCGTGGTGCCAATGTTCAAGCTTTTTTCGGGTTTGCTAAATGCCCCGCTCAAATTTTTAAATCTACTCAACAAACCCTCCGAACGTGGTGCGGTTGTTATTAAAATTGGTCTGATCTTCTACGACTCCTTTACCAAAGCGCAAAAGACAGTTCCTCCTCACAAGTTCGAGAATCGCCAGAGGTCTCTCGAGAAGTACCCCGCATTATCGCAAGACATTAAATATACCGCCACCTATTTTGATGGATCCATTCTCTCCCCCGAGAGATATGTAGTGGAACTGGTGGTGGACGGTGAGGCCGAGGGCGACCACGCTAACGCGTTGAATTACGTGGCGGTGGAGAAAATTGTTGATGGATCTGTTCAATTGCGAGACCAATTGACCGGCGAGTTGTTCGTTACCAAACCAAAGCTGGTGATCAACGCCACTGGTCCGTGGATCGATGTGACCAACCAAGGATTTGGGTTGAATCACCGATACATTGGCGGAACAAAAGGTTCGCACATCATAGTGGATAACCCCACGCTGCGAACCGCGATTGGTAAGAATGAATTCTTTTTCGAAAACAAAGACGGTAGGATCGTGTTGATCTTCCCGTTCTACGATAAGGTCATTATTGGAACCAGCGATCTTCCGATCGAGAGCCCCGATAACATTTCAATCACCGAGCCCGAGATCGACTACTTTATTACATTAGTGAATCGGGTTTTTCCATCTATTTCTATCACAAAAGAACAGATCGTATTCACTTTTTCGGGTGTACGGCCATTAGAAGCGATGAAAGCAAAAACCGCTGGCCAGATCACGCGAGATCACTCCATCAAGGAAGATGAAGTTGATGGTGTAAAGATTATCTCGCTGGTTGGTGGGAAGTGGACCAGTTACCGTGCTTTTAGTGAGCAAGTGGCAGATCTTTGTTTGGGCGTTCTTGGGCGTTCCCGAATAAAAGATACATCGAATCTCCCCCTTGGTGGCGGGCGGGATTACCCTGTGGTTGGGTTAGCTCAGGTTGAGTTCATCAAAAAGATCGCTTCAAAAACCGATCCAAAGAAATTCTCTTCGAAACTCCTTTTTGATCGCTATGGCACCCGCGCCAAGGAAGTAGCCGATTTCCTTGATTTGGGTTCCCCAAAATCGCTGCGGCATTGTGACCAAATTACCGATCGGGAGATCGAGTTCCTTGTGCGGACCGAAAAAGCGGTTCATATTGAAGACATTTTGATCAGGCGTACCAATTTGGCTTGGTTAGGAAATTACCAATTGGAATTGATCGAGGAAATCGCAGATGCGATGGGCAGGTCACTTGGTTGGTCCGCTGAAATGAAAAAGGAAGAGGTTGAGCGAACCGTGCGGATATTGGCGAACGACCATAAGGTCACGGTTTGATCAAAAGTCAATTTGAAATAATTGCCGAATAACTTTAGAATTACCAACATGACCAAAAAACTTTCCATCGTCATTCCAGTATTCAATGAGATCGACGTATTGGCGTCCTCACACAACAACTTGGTGCAGGTTCTTACATCTTTGCCCTACGCGATCGAGATTATCTACGTTGATGATGGTTCTCGGGACGGTACTGGAAAGTTGATCGAAACCATTAAAGCTGGGGATGACCGAGTACAAGGTGTTTATCTAAGCCGAAATTTTGGTCACCAAGCCGCCTTGACCGCTGGTCTGGACAAGACATCCGGCGATATCATTATCTCAATGGATTGTGATGGACAGCACCCGCCGCAAATGATTCCGGAAATGGTTGGGTTGGTCGAGCAAGGTTATGATATCGTTCAGACCCAACGCGCTGAAAACCAGAATCTTCCCGCTCTAAAAAAAATCACCTCGAACTTGTTCTATTCCATCATTAACAAAATCAGCGGCACCTACATCAACCCGGGTTCCGCCGATTTTCGCGCAATGTCACGCCAAGCCTTAGATGCCCTTAAGGCAATGCCAGAGTACCATCGTTTCTTGCGCGGCATGATCGCCTGGATGGGATATCGCACCATCATCCTTCCTTACAATGAAGCCCAAAGAATGTCGGGCGTTTCAAAATACTCTCTCGGTAAAATGGTACGGCTTGCGTCTGACGCTGTTTTTTCATTTTCGCTAGTGCCGCTATATATTGGTCTGAGTGTTGGTGGGGCTTTCATTTTATTGGCTCTTGCGCAGATCGCTTATGTCTTATTTTTATGGGCAGCTGGTATGAATGAAAAGATTGTCCCAGGATGGAGCTCGCTGATGGCTGTGTTGTTGATCGCCAGCGGCATCATCATGATCTTGCTTGGGTTCATTGGTGTATACATTGGATACATCTTCCAACAAGTAAAAGGCAGACCGGTCTATTTGGTAAAAAATGAACCGGGTAACGAATGAGCTGGTCATCTGAGAACGACCCCATTTTTGAGATCACTTTCCTGCGGCACGGCGAATCTGTGGGGAATTTTGAGAACCGCATGCAAGGTCAAATGGATTACCCACTGACCCCATTGGGACAAAAGCAAGCACAAGCGCTTGCTGATCGTTGGTTGAGAACCGGAACTGTATTTGATTTTGTTATTTCGAGCCCGCTTGGACGAGCCAGTGAAACAGCCCAAATTTTGGCAAAAAACTTAAACCTCCCAGAATTGGAATATGACCCGATCTGGATGGAAAGAGATATGGGCGTTTTCTCTGGCCAAACATTTAAAGAAGTAAAACTTTCCAAAAAGAAATTGAATCACCCGAATCCGTTTTCCTCCTCTGATGAATCTCGTGAGAGCGATTGGTCTTTGTACCTAAGAGCTTGTGCCGCTTTACATAATTTGTTACTAAAACCGCCCGGAAAATACCTTGTTGTAACCCACGGGGCATTGATGAATATGCTTCTGCTCTCTATTATGGGTATCTCCCCGCAAAGCAATAACGAATCACCGCGATTTATTTTGCAAAACACCTCCTTCGCGTCGTTTCTCTATTTTCCGATGCAGCACAAATGGCGCGTGAACGTGATCGGTGATTGTTCTCACATTGAATCACTGCAAGCGTGATCTCGAATAATACCCCTTACCCTAAGAGTTTTTTTGATCAACCAACTGTAGAAGTGGCTCGGGCCTTGTTGGGTTCGCGGCTCGTTTTTCGCAATCCGTTAGGAGAAGTCGCAGGGGTCATCAGCGAAACCGAGGCTTATGTTGGCGAAACAGATCTTGCCTGCCATGCCAAAGCGGGAAAGACAAAAAGAACCGCCATTATGTATGGTGAGCCGGGCTATGCTTACGTCTATTTCACCTATGGGCATCATTGGATGCTCAATGTAGTTACGGAGCGATTCGGGTTTCCAGCGGCAGTTCTGATCCGCGGGGTGCGGATACAGGTTGGTCAAGCGATCGTAGTCGAAAACCGAGCTGGCGTGAAAGAACTAAGCTGGAGCAATGGCCCCGGCAAATTGACAAAAGCATTTGGAATAACCAACCAACAAAATGGCATTGATCTCACCGATAAAAATAGCGGCCTATGGATCGAACCCTACAAAAATATTCCTGATTCAACCGTGACCATTGGCGCACGAGTGGGTTTATATAGTGTACCGGAGCCTTGGTACTCAAAACCTTGGCGGTTCTTAATACCTGAAAAAACAAACCTGGAGGAATAATGGGATTACTAAGCGGAAAGAACGCATTAATTTTTGGGCTCGCGAATGATCGATCGATCGCTTGGGGCATTGCGCAGGCTTTTGCCCGAGAAGGCGCTAACCTAGGCTTTAGCTACGCTGGGGAAGCCTTGGAAAAGAGAGTGAAGCCACTTGCTCAACAATTGGGTGTGAGTTTTGTGGAACAATGTGATGTCGCTTCGGATGCTGAGATCGCGGATGTGGTGGAAAAAGCGAAAAGCCATTTCGGAAATATTGACATCATTGTTCATTCGATCGGCTTTGCTAACAAGGAAGAGCTAAATGGAAATTATTACGATACCAGCCGAGCGGGTTTTCACTTGGCGATGGATATCAGTGTGTATTCCTTTGTGGCGATCGCAAAAGCTTTTCAACCTATCCTAAATAAAGGCGCCGCTTTACTAACCCTTACCTATTATGGTTCGGTAAAAGTTGCCCCCAATTACAATATGATGGGGGTTGCCAAGGCGGCATTGGAAGCTAGTACGCGTTATATGGCATCCGATTTTGGCCCACAGGGGATTCGTGTCAACGCGATCTCGGCTGGTCCTATTCGAACCCTTGCCGCTAGCGGCGTAAGTGGGTTTAAGGATATGCTCAAGAATTTTGCTGAAATGGCGCCGATGCGCGAGAACGTTACCGCGGAAGATTGCGGCAACGCAGCCGTTTACCTTTGCTCTGATTGGTCATCGCATGTTACCGGAGAAGTGCATTATGTTGATAGTGGGTACAATATCATGGCAGCATCAAACCCATTGAAGAAGGAAGAGTAATTACAGTTCTGACCAAATTCAAGAAGCCCTTCTTTGTAAGGGCTTCTTGTTTTTTAAAGAACCAAGTAATTAACGGTAAAATAACTTAACTAAATTGATTGGATATTTAAATGTTTAAACGAAACGCATCGCCCTCACAAACACAACCCTCCATTACCGTTCCTTCCATGGAAAGGATTAACTCTATCCTTGGCCCTGGGCTGGTCTGGGAAGGAAAGATCAGCGGTTCAGGTGGTGTTCGTATTGAGGGAACGTTTGAAGGACAAATTGGCTTGCAAGGTATGCTTGTGGTTGGGGAAAGCGGCAAAGTTACCTGCGAAAACATCCGGGCAGCTACCGTGATCGTCGCCGGGGCGGTTAAGGGCAATATCACCACACAAAAACTCGAGATTCGCTCCACAGGACGGATCTGGGGTGATGTGACAACCATCGCTTTTGTTACGGAAGAAGGGGCCTTTTTACGAGGCCAAATGAAGATGGAAGAAAAAATTGACTTGGGACTGGACGACAGCCCCGAACGAACGGAAGACGAAAAACCATAATGAATTATTCTGATCTAAACATCCAGACCCAACGATCAGCCCCTTCTGAATTTAGAACCCCAGGGGCTTCCTTTTTATACAGAGCCTCTTACCTTCAGCGAGATTTGAGCTGGCTCCCGCTGGGGCAAGAAACCATAGAAAAAATTCGAGCATTATTGAATGGTAGCTTTTCTGAAAAATTGGAATGGCTGGAAGATGTTGGCTTGCTTGCCGTGGGTTCCCAAACCAGTGGCAATTATTACCTCTCGCACGATGACGGGGACTTTGACGTTTTGTTTTGCCCGGAATGTTATTTCGCTGAGCGAACCACTTTAGTGGAATCTAGGGTCGCTCTGGATTCTGCTGAAGAAATGAAACCTCTCGAAAAAATTAAGACCCCGGAGTGCAGCACGATCAATAGTCTCGCAGATTTCTTAAAAGTTTCACCAACAAAGACAGCGAAAGCATTGATGTTCACGCGGGTTTCGGACGGGAAATTCCTCTTTGTTGTTCTGAGGGGTGACCGTCAGTTGAGTGATGAAAAACTTACCGCGCTAGTTGGCGAATATCGCTTAGCTACGCAAGATGAAATTCTCGCGACCGGCGCGATACCGGGGTATGCCTCACCGATCGGGGTCACCAACGCTATGATCATCGTTGATTCAATTGTCGCGAAATCCAAAAACTTGGTCGCTGGCGCGAATGAGGGTGGCTGCCACCTGCTCAATACGAATATCGATCGGGATTATTCAGCGGACATCGTCGCTGATGTGACGTTGATGAACGTTGGGGAAGCCTGCCCCGCATGTTCAAGACCGTTATCGAGCAACAAGGCTTTTCAATGCGGCGCTGATCATGTTGTTATCCCTGAGAATATCCTTAAGTTCCTTGCTGAAACTGCTTCGGATGAAAGAGGGTTGAAAATTCCCGCTCCCTTTTCGCCGTTTCAGGTGTATCTCATGAACCTCCCGGGCAGCACAATGGATACCGCTCAGATCGCTCGGGATATAAATGATCGGCTGGCGGAGGTAGGCATCACTGTGTTATTGGATGTTCGCGATGAAAGGGCTGGCATTAAGTTTAATGACGCGGATCTGATCGGATGCCCCATACGGGTGACCGTTGGTGAGCGCGGATTGCAAAATCAGGAAGTTGAAGTAAAACCGAGAGCCGGCACCATGAATAGAATGGTGAAGCTTACTGATCTGGAAGCAGTGTTGCTCGCACAATTAGCCGCAATGCTGGAAAGAAGTGGAACTTCGCTATGAAAATCCCTATGTCTTCCCCTGATCTAACCGAAGCGGATCGTCAAGCTGTAATGGATGTGATGAATACTCCAATACTAAGCCTTGGTCCGAAAGTTGTGGAGTTTGAGAAAAAAGTTGCCGAATACATTGGTGTTAAACATGCTATCGCGGTTAATTCTGGGACGGCTGGGTTGCACTTGACCGTTCGGGCAGCGGGAATAACAGCGGAAGATAGAGTGGTTACATCTCCTTTTTCCTTTGTCGCTTCCACCAATGCTTTGTTGTTTGAAAACGCCGTGCCGATTTATGTAGACGTAGACTATAAAACTGGCAATATTAGCGTTGACCAGTTGCGACAGGCGGTGAAGGATATTGCCACCGGGGGCGAAAAGGCAAAAAAATGGCTGCCCCGCAAAAACGCGGGTAAGGGCATGCTGAAGGCGATCCTACCAGTGGATGTATTTGGCCAACCAGCGAATTATGACCCCATTCTTGAGATCGCCGAGCAGTATCATTTAGAGATCATCGAAGACTCTTGTGAGGCTTTAGGAGCAACCTATAAAGGCAAAAATGCTGGCTTGTTTGGAAAATTCGGCATTTTTGCTTTTTACCCCAACAAACAGATCACTACCGGTGAGGGTGGAATTGTCATCACCAACGATGACACCGCCGCAAATTTGATGAAAGCCCTTCGCAACCAAGGTCGTGCTCCAGGGGATACTTGGTTGTCTCACACATACCTAGGTTACAACTACCGCCTTGACGAAATGTCTTCGGCGCTTGGAATAAGCCAGATTACACGGGTAGATAGTATGATCGCCCGCCGTGAGCAGGTTGCTAAATGGTATCTTGAACAATTAGCGGATGTAACGGAGGTCGAATTGCCGATCCTTGCGCCTGAGACCACCAGAATGTCCTGGTTCGTATTTGTCATTCGTTTGGCGAAGAAGATCGACCGTCAGCAATTTGCTTCTAACTTGGAAGCAAAAGGTGTACCTGTTCGACCATACTTCTTACCCATTCATTTACAACCCTACATGGTAGAAAAATTTGGGTATCAACCCGGAGATTACCCAGTTACCGAAGACTTGGGATTGCGCGGTGTTGCATTACCATTTAGCGGAGTTATGACCTTAGAACAAGTTCAATATGTATGTGACGTGCTAAAGCAGGAGCTTGCCTGATGATCAGTGAATTTCCACCCGCTCGAAAGAGAGGGTTGATCATTCATTCCGTTTTGCTAGCGATCGCTTTTGCTTTTATGATTTTTTCGTTGTTCCAGATCATTACGGAGGAGATTGGGATATTCCTAACACTCTATATTTTTTTATTGATCTTATCGGGAGTTTTTATCCCGATCTTTGGTTACCGGATCTATGGATTAGCGAAAGCGAACTATTTCCTCGATCGCAATTTTCTGCAGATCAACTGGGGAATGAGGAAAGAAAAGATCCCAGTATCGGATATTGAGTGGGTCAAGCATATTTCTGCCTTCCAAGGCGGGGTTAGGATGCCAGTGCTTCGATTGCCTGGTGGAATTTTAGGTGATTTGGTTGATGCCAACCTAGGAAGGGTTGAGTACTTAGCTGCTGATGAGGAGAACATGATCTTGGTCGGCACCGCGAGAAAAGTTTTCGCGGTTTCTCCGGAAGATACCACCCATTTCATGCAGGCATTTAATCGTATCTTCGAAATGGGTTCTTTGGAGATCGGTCAGGGAAACTCTCAATATGTTTCGCTGGTGATTGTCAATGCTTGGAACTCACCCATCAACCGCTTCGTTTGGATTCTCAACCTTTTGCTAAATATTGGGTTTTTTCTTTGGGTTTCCCTACTCGCGCCTGGTTTTCGCACTATCTCCCTAGGTTACAACCCACTTAACAATACCTACAATATGGTACCAGGTCAGCAGCTGATCCTCCTCCCCACGATCAGCATCGCCACCTCCATTGCGGCATTTATTCTTGGTTTGGTTTTTTACCAGAGCGCGCACCATAAAGTCTTAGCCCAAGTAGTTTGGGTCACAAATATCGCTAACACATTGTTCTTTCTCGCTTCGTTGATTTTCATCCTACCTACAGGGACAATTTGATGCCGCAATTCATAATAGGATTTCTTTTGGCTGTTGCCATCGGGTTTGCTGCCTACAAACTACGAACTTTGAATTTCTCAGGGTTCTTAGCTTCCGTGTTTGTGGGTACCGTAGTTTTTGGTTTAGGTGGTTGGCAATGGGCAATCGTGTTGATGGTGTTCTTTATTTCTTCCAGCGTGCTTACAAAAGCTTTTAAAAAACGAAAATTGAACCTGAATGAAAAATTTTCCAAAGGTGGAAGACGCGACTGGGGGCAAGTTTTTGGTAACGGTGGCTTGGCGACTTTTTTTGTACTGCTACACGCCATCCCTATTTTCGCTGAATCCAGTTTCTTTTGGTATGCTTTTGTGGCAACACTTGCCGCGGTCAACGCGGATACCTGGGCAACCGAAATCGGTGTGCTCAACCCTAATCCACCACGAATGATTACTCGATTG
>CAZSLN010000001.1:38442-69549 GCA_964607645.1 uncultured Anaerolinea sp. | reverse complement strand
AAAAAGGGACATCTGGCGGTGTATCGGTGTATGGCAGCCTGGGATCTTTGATCGGCTCGAGTATTATCGGTTTGATGGGTGTGTTACTTTCCCCTTACCCCGTAGAATCTGGCTTACTTACTTTAGTTATTTTGACCGGTTCGGGTTTTATGGGGTCGTTGTTCGATTCCTTGCTCGGCGCGACGGTTCAGGCGATCTATTACTGCCCAAAATGCGAAAAAGACACGGAGCGCTTCCCATTGCATACGTGTGGAACCAATACCAAAATCATTCGCGGTTGGTCGTGGTTGAATAATGATTTGGTAAATTTTGGCTGCTCCCTTATCTCCATTCTATTCGTCTTCCTGATCTAAGACTGCTTACTCGATGATGATCGGTGGCCCGATCAATTGGATGCCATAATATTTACTGAAACAAGCCGTGACATAAAATTTCGGGTTGTCGGATGGATCAAATACCCCTGCCCAGTTATTAAGTTTTGGGATTTCAAGGCTCGATAACCCATCGGCTTTCGCTTGATCGATCGATTTTTCGAGCGTGTCGATCGTGACGGCGTATTGGATCAAGGGTTCTCGGGCAGTGTAAAAATTGATACCGTTGCCCAACAGGCTGCCTACGAGAAAGATCGTTGCTAATCCCAATACAAGGTTTTTTACCTTGATCTTTGGCTGAAGATATGCCCCATAATAAGCGGATAAAATAAAAAGCGGAACAAACCCAAAGAAAATCGGGATAGGAAATGCGCGTCGGGGAAGAATGTCACCCATTCCATAGGCTGCTGGCAGGTAGCTGGCAAAGACCAAGGCGATACCGGCAAGGGCGATCAGGATCGCTTGCCAAGGTTTTAATTTGATCGAGGTAACAAAGCGCACACCACATAAAAAAGCGATCAATAATGAGGCAATAAGTCCCATTACCCGGTAGGGGTCTTTTAAGATTACTTTGTAAAATGTAAAGAACCCGGTTAAGGATATACCAACGATTTGACTAAGTGTTTGTGGTACCGCAAAAAAAACTTGTCGATTTTGGGTTCCTGGCGATAAAAAGAGAATTGCCATAGCGAGTATCGCAGCCGACAGACTGAATAGCAGAAAAATTATTGATCGGTTTTTGAGTGGTTTTTTAAGAAAGAATATTTGAATCCCGATGAGAAGGCAGAAGGTCAGGATCTGTATGGCGGTAAAGGATTCGCTAAAGCCACCATTGAGCAGGCTTAGCGCAAAAGCAAAGACCCACCAAGCCGGGCTAAGAGTCTCATGTTTATAGTAATAGGCATACACGACAAGATAAAAATTGAAAATAATTACAGCAAGAGTATGCGTTCTGAAGGCACTGTACCAAAAAAAGGTTTTGGGGATGCTTGGAATAAGCTGGAATATGGAATAAACAAAAAGCAGGCTCAATAACGTGGCAAAAAGCAGTTTTTTTTGTTTGGAGTAATCTGAGGGTAGAAAGATGGTAAAACCTACCTGGTTGATCACGATCCATAGCAACAAAGCAAAGGCGGGAACATAACCTATGAACCACTGCCCAAGCCAAACTAAGAGCATATCCGCGGCGATTGCCGAGTAACGACCGCCCCAGGTGATGAACCAATACCAGATGTACCTGAGCATGCCAAGTCGTTGGCCATCAAACGCCGAGCAATAATCATCCGCGATGAAGCGGGAGAAGGTGCCGAAATAGGCAATAAGCGCAAAGTACGCGATAATACCAAGAGCGATCGAAACAAGGATACTGGATTTAATTTTTGTTATCATTTGATAGAACCAAATTAATTAGATTGAATAAGATTATAATCTGCTAAAAACTCGGGACCCGATACCAAATGAAAATCAAAATACTGCTGTTCGCCACCCTGAAAATGAAGGCTGGGTCTGATAAATTGGAAATTGACCTTGAAACACCTACCCCAACCGTTAAGGATATGTTGGAGGAGGTGGTGCGGATCAAGCCAATGCTGGAGTCATCGCTTGGATCGGTTTTAGTGGCGGTGAATAAAGAATATGCTCCAAAAAGCCAGATAATCTTAGATGGAGATGAGATCGCATTATTTCCCCCAGTGAGCGGTGGAGAGGAATGATGGATACGGATGGTAGAAAGAAACTGAGTAATTTGTTGTGGTTTCTTGGTTTTGCGTTCTTGTTCGGGTTTTATATCTTTACAACTGGACTCGATCTCGTCAAAGGAAATTTTTGCGGAAATACCGCTATTGATTATTGTGCTTATTGGTCTACGGGTGAGATCATCAATGTGGAAGGATTTGCCAAGATTTACGACCTGAAAATATTAGAAGAACACCAATCTGCAATTTATCCTCGACCATTCAAGAATTCAGACTATTTCCAGATCATCCCGTTCCCGTACTTATCGATATTTGCTTTACCGTTTGCGTTATTATCCAAGCTCAGTCTGAAAATAAGCTACCTAGTTTGGTTAATTATTAACGCGGCTGCGTTTGTGTTGTACATGCGTTTTTTTATTAATCAAACGCTTGGGGAAAAAATACCTCTTCCATTGATGGCCATATTATTATTCTCCGTACCAGTTTTTCTGAATTTATCATACGGTCAATTAAATATTTGGTTAGGTATCTTTGCCGGGGAATTTGTGCGAAACCTGGTTAAAAAACGCCCCGTCTTTGCAGGGGTTTGGCTGGCTGGGTTGTTGCTAAAGCCGCAAACCCTGATTTTGGTTTTGCCTTTCTTGCTCTTCACAAAGGAATTTAGGGTTTTAATCGGTTTCGCGGTCAATTCGGCAATGCTGATGACTAGCTCTTTTTTGTTGGGCGGTGTGGAAGGTGCGTTGGGCTGGATCAGGATATTGATCGGCTCATCAGCGGGACGGTCAGCGGCAAACCCGTTAGTGATGATGAATTGGCGGATGCTATCGATGCATATCAATAATTTCACCAATACATCTATTGGAACGTATCTTCTCGTACTTGGAGTTGCCGCGACCTTTGCCTTACTTTATTTGGTACTCCGGAAGCTTACGCTGCAGACGTCCACGGTAATTGCGATGAGGTATCTTGTAATTTTCGTTGCTACAATGCTGGTGACATGGCACGCTCATTTTTCACAAGGATTGGTTTTTTATCCACTTTTTATATTTTTTGTAATCAATAAAGCGATGTCAGATCGGGAATTCAAATTTTGGCTGATATTTCCAATAATCTTTATGTTTTTAATTTTTTTCCTTCCGGTGTTCACAGATATATTCAATCTTCAAAGTGTTCAAGTAAATTTCCGCAAGTTATTAGCGGGATCCCGCGGATTGGTTTTGAACATTTGGTTGTTGATATGGGCTTTCAGATATGTAAAATCACGTCTATCGGGCGTGGGAGTTGCTGAAGACGCATCAACTACTTAAAGTTTGACAAAAATCGATGTGGGGGATAAAATAGCTTTCGCCTCTTATGAGGAAGTAGAATTCGCCGAGGTAGCTCAGCGGCAGAGCAAGCGGCTCATAATCGCTCGGTCGAGAGTTCAATTCTCTCCCTCGGCACAAAAACCTGTCTTCCTGACAGGTTTTTAACTTAAAATAAGACCATGCCTCCCATTTACACAATTCCATACGAACGCATTCGCTCCGAAGTCGAACACAACAAATCCCGTTTCATCGCGTCTCTTTCCCCCATAAGGAACAGCGATGAGGCTCGAGCTTTCATCAAGGAGGTGAAACACGAGTTCCCTGATGCCAGCCATAATGTGCAAGCTTATATCCTTGGCGGTGGAAGAAATCTCACTGATTATTGTTCGGATGATGGTGAGCCGAGTGGAACCGCGGGCATGCCTGTTTTGACGGTTCTTCGGGGTAGCGGGTTGGGGGATGTTGTAGTTGTAGTTACGCGGTATTTTGGCGGAACGTTATTGGGTACAGGCGGTTTGGTAAAAGCCTATACGGATGCCGCGCAAGAAGTATTAAAAAAGGTGATCAGGGCTGAGAGGATCGCTGTTGTTGTTACCCGCGTTATTTTGGCTTACCCGTTGTTTGACCGAATGAAGCTATTGATTCAAAAAAACGGAGGAGTCATCACCTCAGAAGAATTTCTAGCGGATGTGACGATAACGTTTCAAATACCGAGGGAATACATGGCTGGGTTTGCCAAACAAGCCATGGATCTTGCGTCAGGGAAGGTTGAGATAAGTGAAATCGAAGAGACGGAAAAATTGGTTAAGCTAATTTAGAATGAATTTGGTTGCGGAAAACGAGATAAACGACTATAATATCGCTCGCGGAAAACTCCGCAGCGGTATGGCCTGCCGTTGATTTACTCGGGGCGTGGCGCAGCCCGGCTAGCGCGCTTGCATGGGGTGCAAGAGGCCGAAGGTTCAAATCCTTTCGCCCCGACCAAAATAAATATCCTTCACAAAAGTGAAGGATATTTTGTTTAAATCACCCTTTTTCAACGGACAATAATCTCAAATAGTTAAAGTTGGCAGCCCTTGTTCGGCGGACCGGTAAAGGCAATTGATGACGTGAGTGTTGGCGCGTGAATCGGCAAGGCTCACTAATGGCGGAGTGCCGAATAAGATGGCGTTGTTGATATCGGCAATTTCGCCGGCATATAGATCAATTTTCCCAAAGGTGATTCTCTCCGCGGCATCCTTTTTTATTAGCACAATTTCGGAGCCTTCCCCAGGTTTAAATGGGGTTTGAAGCTCAATGCTTCCTTCGTCACCAACAATTTCTATGCGGGTTCTAAAAGGGGAGCGGAAGCCACTATCAAATTGGCAGTAAACTTCATTCGGGAATTTAAGCTGCCCGTAGAACCGTTCATCCACACCATTCGTTGGTGGGATACCTTGGCCAAAAACTTCGATCGGCTCTACGCCGGTGATGGTTCGAAAAAAGCTTACCGGGTAACAGCCAACATCCCAAACACTGCCCCCGCCTAATTCTTTGTTCAAACGCACATCATATTCTTTTGAGATGGTAAATGTAAAGGACCCGCGCAGGAATTGAAGTTTGCCGATTGCGCCATTGTCAACAAGTTCCTTGACCTTTAGTGTTTGGGGATGGTGGCGGTACATAAAGGCTTCGGTGAGCACACAATTGTTCCGTTGGCTTGCATCAATCATTTCGTCTACTTCTGCCACGGTTAGGGCAAGAGGCTTTTCGCAGAGCACATGCTTGCCGGCATTGAGCGCCTTGATGGTCCATTCTTTGTGCAACAGATTTGGCAATGAATTGTAGATAACATCGATCTCAGGATCGTTGATCAGATCATCGTAGGATCCATAATATTTAGGAATTTGCCAGCTTTCGGCATACTCCTGAGCTTTCGCGCTATCTCGGCTTGCAACGCCAAGCAATTTGCTGTTGTCTGATTTTTTTAAGGGTGGAATGATCGCGGTATTGATATGCGCGGTAGAGAGTAGACCCCAATTGAGAATTTTATTGCTCATCATGTTTCCAACTAATTTCTACCAGTAATGGTGAACGAGGCTTTTAATACGATTTTCGTAGATCGATCTGATCTTTTCCATTATCGCTGGGTTGAGGGCGGGTAGATCGGCTGTTGAGCAATTTTGTTGAGCTTGGGTAGGATTTTTCGCGCCGGGGATGGTGCAGGTTACGGCGTTGTCCATCAAGATCCAACGTAAAGCAAGCTGGGTCATGCTCCAGTTTGGGGGAAGTAGCTCGCGGAGTTCTTCGACAGCCGCTAAACCAGTTTCGTAATCTACCCCAGAGAAGGTCTCGCCGCGGTCAAAGGCTTCGCCGTGGCGGTTGAAAAGGCGGTGGTCATCACTTTGAAAGGTGGACGCGGAGGAGAGCTTGCCGGTGAGCATTCCGCTAGATAACGGAACCCTGGCAAGAATGCCAACTTTTTTGCGCTTGGCTTCGGCAAAAAAGAGGTCGGCAGGTCTTTGGCGGAAGATGTTGTAAATGATCTGAACGGATTGAACATGAGGGTATTCAATCGCTTTTAGGGCTTCTTCCACTCTTTCCACGCTAACACCATAAAATTTTAGCTTGCCCTCCGCTACCAAGTCATCCAGTGCGCCAAACGTCTCGGGCATATAGTAGACTTCGGTTGGCGGGCAATGGAGCTGTAGTAGGTCGATCGCTTCGACCTCCAAATTTTTCAGGCTGCGTTCTACGAAGGATCGCAAGTTTTTTTCGGAATACCCAGCAGCGATATGGGGGTCCAATCGGCGGCCGCCTTTGGTGGCGACGATGATTTCTTCCTTGCGTTCCTTGAGCAGGTTGGCGATCAACTTTTCAGACCTGCCATCCCCGTAAACATCAGCGGTATCAATAAAATTTACACCATTGTCAATCGCCTTATGCAAGGCGGCGAGCGAGTCGCGATCATCTACACTACCCCATGCGCCTCCGATGGCCCATGCCCCAAAAGACACTGTGGATACTTTCCATCCAGTTCTACCTAATGCTCGATATTCCATTTAACCTCCAAAAATTTCAATTTCACAATTTGATTTTACCTTGATGGCTCAATCAGTGGTTAATGGAACGGAGAAGATTAGAATGCGGATTGATCCCCATGGATGTCATTGATGGTTCGCTTCACCTCAAAAAGATCATTGAGGATAATTGAAATAAATTCAACTTTCTCGAACTGAATGTCACCCGTTTCCTTGAATTCTAGTGAAATCAAACGGAAGTTTGGTTAAAATGATGTAAGATTTAGTTTAGCTTTTCAATGGGAGTGCAAAAGTCCCGGTGGGCTTTCCGTTCTTCAAAATCGGCATTGGGTCGCGTTGCGGTCCAGGGTGGGTTCGACTCCCATGCACTCCCGCTAAGATACAGGCAAATAAGAACCTACTTTATGGAAATTTCAGATCAGCAAGTCTTTACCAACGCCATCCAACGAGTTTTCCGAATCAGTGACATCACGGTAGGAGACATTAACTCGGGGTATTTGCTGCGTTACAGGGGAAATTTGATCCAACCATCTGATATCGCACATGAAGCACTTTGTGATCAGTTAATGCCGCTTGGTTTTACCCCGCTTTTACGCCGTGAACCGGATGGTCATGTCGCTGTTCTGATCATCCAAAGTTTGCCGCAGCAATCTACCGGCAAGCCTTGGGTAAACGGGGTGTTGTTTTTTGTGACTGCAATAAGCGTTATATATACGGGTATGGGGTACACCGAGCCGCAATTCCTCGCCGGAATCACAGATAAGACCCAAATGCTTTGGTTTTCCTTGCTGCATGGGGGTTTGCCTTTTGCTTTTAGCTTGCTTGGAATCCTACTAGCTCATGAGTTTGGACATTATTTCGCCGCTAAATTCCACAATACCCGTTCTACCTTACCTTACTTTTTACCTTTTCCGACCTTGCTCGGAACCATGGGCGCGGTAATCATTTGGAAGGATATTCCGCGAAACAAGCGGGTTGTTTTTGATGTTGGGATTGCAGGCCCTCTTGCTGGGCTGATCATCTCGATCCCTATCGTTTTATTCGGGCTCTCGATTTCAACCCTTGGCGCGATCCAAAGTGTGCCCGGCGGTTTCATTGAGGGGAATTCCCTGATCTATTTATTTTCCAAGTTTGCCATTTTCCAAAAATTTTTACCGGAGCCAACCTCTTTTGGCGATTCTGGAGCGTTTTTTTACTGGCTGAAGTACTATTTTACCGGTCAACCCGCCATCAGTTCGGGGGTCGATGTGTACATTTCACCTGTGGCAATGGCGGGATGGGCTGGGTTGTTGGTCACCTCGCTCAACCTCATTCCCGCAGGGCAATTGGATGGTGGTCATGTAATTGGGGCGTTACTTGGCAGGCAAAAAACAAAATTATTGCCTGTGATCTTGGCAACGCTGGGAATTCTTGGCTTTTACTGGAGCGGATGGTGGCTTTGGGCATTCATCTTGTTGCTAACCGGAAATCGGTCGATTGAGCCGCTTGATGACGTGACTGAACTAGATTCCAAGCGAAAACACTTGGGTTTTTTAATGATCTTAATCTTCATTCTTGTTTTTATACCTGTACCCTTAATTCCGATGGGATGAAAAATTAATGCGTAGAATTTTCTTTTTGGGTTTATTTTTACTGTTGTTCCTCCAATCGTGCACCTATCCAACAGGAGTTACTGCGGTTGTAGACCAATTTCCTGATCTGCCAAAACCAACCATGCGAACTCCAGAACCTTCGGCTACCGCTGAAGAGGTAATCGCAATGGATACCGCGGCGCTAAACGGTGTTGAAGTCAGTTTATGGCATGGATTAGATGGCCAATCCAGCACGTTGATCGATCAAATGGTGAGCGAATTTAATTTAACCAACCCCTATGGGATTAAGGTCATCGCGTCGCCTCAAGGAAATTTTGCCAAACTGGGGAAAGGTATCGACGGACTTGACAGCGCCAACGAACCCCCAGATATGCTGATCGCTCTCCCAGAACAAATCATCGCCGATTCTGAAAACCTCGCTGATCTTTCACCTTACATGACGAGTAAAGAAATTGGTCTAGCCGGGGTGGAAATTCCCGCACCCCTACTGGCACAATCAAACGTTGAAGGTCAGCAATTCGGCTTGCCAATGACCCGATCTGCCCGATTGTTGTTTTATAACCTAACCTTCGCGCGGGAGATCGGCTTCGAACATGCCCCCGTAACTCTCGCTGAATTTGAGGAGCAAGTGTGCGACGCCAACGCGAGTTGGAAAACCGATGACGACCTAACCAATGACGGATATGGTGGTTTTGCGTTGGATACTCTTTCGAACTGGCAAACCCCTCTTTCTTGGATCGTATCGAATGATGAGCAATTTGGCAAATCCTCCCCGCTTGTTTTCGAAACCCCTGAAAATACTAAAGTCTTCACCTTTTTTGAGAACCTTCGAACAAGTAGCTGCGCTTGGTTTGCTGATTCCGAACAGAATTATCAGAATTTGGCAAGCCGCCGAGCCTTAGTAGTCACGGGGGATCTGCTTGAGATCAATAGTCAGCGTGATGCTTTTTCCAGTGAGAAATCCGAGGATGTTTGGGAAGTGATCCCTTACCCTGGAAAAACAACCGCCATCGTTTTATATGGGGTAGATTACGCGATCATCCAAAAAAAACCCGAAAAACAGCTGGCTTCCTGGATGTTCCTTCGATGGATGACGCAAACTGAAAACCAAATGCGCTGGGCGGAGGATACAAAGCTATTCCCGGTTACAGCCAGCGCTTTAGATCTGGCGGCTACCAGCTCCGCGTTTCCAAAGCAATATCAACAAGCTGTCGGCTTGGTCGCCAATTCCTATGGGTATCCTCAAAATCCCGGTTGGGCAATGATCAAGAACTTGCTGGCGGATGGAACGTACCAATTCAATAAAATGTACCCCTACATTACCGCGGTCGATCTGCTAAAGTCGATCGATTCGCAAGCTGTTGACATCATCAAATAACGAAAGAAGGTATCGGATGGAATTTGTTCAATTAGGAAGAACAGGCATAAAAGTATCCAAATTATGCCTCGGAACGATGAATTTTGGTACGCATACTTCTGAAGAAGACAGCCACGCTATTATGGATTCGGCGTTGGATATGGGAATCAATTTCTTTGATACCGCGAACGCGTATGGCCGCAAGATCTATCCGGGATTGACAGAAGATGTTATCGGCAGGTGGTTCGCGAAGGGAAGCAGCCGACGGGAAAAAACCGTGTTGGCTACCAAGGTCTATGGACGGATGGGAGATTGGCCGAACAATGAACGGTTATCGGCACTTAATATCCGGCGTGCCTGTGATGCCTCGCTAAAGCGAATGCAGACCGATTACATAGATCTGTATCAATTCCATCATATCGACCGCAACACACCATTCGAAGAAATTTGGCAAGCCTGTGAAGTGTTGGTTCTACAAGGTAAAGTTCTGTATTTTGGTTCCTCTAATTTCGCGGGTTGGCATATTGCTAAGGCGAATGAGACCGCCAGTGCGAGGAATTTTCTCGGTTTAGTAAGTGAGCAAAGCTTGTATAACCTCAACAGCCGTACCATTGAATTGGAAGTGATACCAGCATGTAGAGAATATGGTTTAGGCCTGCTACCTTGGTCACCTTTAGATGGTGGTTTGTTAGGTGGTGTATTAGGAAAACTCGAACAGGGACGCAGGACTTCGCCGGAAAATATGACGAAACTGGAAAAGATCAAAGGAAAAATTGAACGTTGGGAGGCGTTGTGCAAGAAAGTTGGAGAAAACCCCGCCGATCTCGCTCTAGCATGGTTGTTTACCAACCCGATGGTAACGGCCCCGATTGTTGGTCCGAGAACGATGGAGCAGCTCACAGAATCTTTGCGCGCGCTTGAAATAACGATCGAACCTGAGGTTCTAAAGGAATTAGACGAGATCTTCCCCGGCCCGGGTGGTGAAGCGCCTGAAGCCTATGCGTGGTAGATTTTTGTAATAAAGTTGCAATCCATCATTACAGTAGAAAAGTGATAGTATAGAATAAAATTAACGAAAACATAGTGGTTGCTCTGGAGGTATTATGTATTCCCTCGTTCGCTTAAATGGAATTATTTCGATTGCTTTTGGTTTGGTTGTTCTAAGCCTAGGCATCGCGGTGGCAATTTTTGGTGTTACTAATAACATGGAGTTGGTAAAACTAGCGAACATCTATATTATGGCAGGCAGTGGGTATCGCTTGCTGGATATCCGCTTTTATACTTCCACATTGGGAGTTTTTCTCTTCTTGATCGGATTGGGAATCTCCTCTCGAGGCCAATTATTGATCTCTCTCGCAAATACATCCGCTAATTCCAATGAAGTCGTAAGGTTATTGAAAGAATTGGTGACCAGCGATAAGCCGACCGTAATCAATCATGTTAATGTGAATACGGAAGAAACCAAAAATCAGGAACAACCGGTTGTGATTTCCACAGAAAACCAATGATCGCGGAATAACTGTATTCCTGCTAATACTAGACCTTTCCTCACATCTGATATTCTTGAACCCTTCTAGTCCGAATCACCTTGGTTCGGACTGTTTGTTTAAATCCACTTTTCTATTAAGATTGAAAGTATGAAAAAGAATCATTTTCCATTCCTCCTCGCCGGGGGCTTGTTGTTACTTTTCTTCGTAGCGTTCCTGATTTGGGGTTTTCCCTATTTTTTTCAACCATTTAACTTCGCTGGAAGCGCGGATGTCTTTGGCTCAAAGGTGGAAGATGCCGAGATCGTGAAAATCCTTGAAGAAGGGACGATAACGCTTGGCGATGTCACTCAACCTTACCAAGTGCTTCAAGTAAAGATTATTGGCGGCAAATACGATGGAGTGCTTTTAGAAGTTGAGTACGGAAAGTATCAGCAGCGTCCGGGTTCCAGCTTGCTAATGGTGGGCGATGCCATTTTCGTCACCCTCGATAAACGGCCAGATGGTGTGATCTCTGCTTATTACACAGATTACAACCGCTCCTTCGCTTTATGGGTTTTGTTGGGGGTATTCGTACTTTCCATTCTCCTAATGGCGCGAAGAAAAGGTGTTGGAGCGTTGGTTTCTTTGGCTTTTAGTTTGTTGGTGATAATTGGCTACATTATTCCGCATATTTTGGCAGGGGAAGACCCTGTGAGGGTAAGTTTAATTGGGTCAGCTATTTTACTTGGCACAACACTCTACCTAACTTATGGCTGGAATATCAAAACGCATTCCGCGGTACTTAGTATCTTTTTTGCCTTGGTCATAACTGGAACCTTATCGATCGTTTTTGTTAACCTAGCTCACCTCAGCGGATTTGGAGATGAGAACGCATTATTTTTGACGCAAGTCTCCTCTACTCAGATCAACCTAAAGGGCTTGTTGTTGGGGGGAATGATCATTGGGGCCTTGGGTGTGTTGGATGATCTGGTTACTTCGCAGACCGCTGTGGCTTTTGAGTTGTTTAGCGTAGACCCTACTTTGGGCTTTCGGGAGATATTCAAACGATCGATGCGCATCGGGCAGGATCACATTGCAGCCACCGTCAACACGCTTTTTTTGGCTTATTCTGGTGCTTCGTTACCGTTATTATTGTTGTTCGCCCTTGGGCGGGGTAATGTGCCGTATTTACTGAACGCGGAATTTGTTACAGAAGAGATCGTGCGAACTTTGGTTGGCTCTATTGGGCTAATAGCGGCTGTGCCAATTTCTACGGTTGTGGCTGCTTTCACGGTCAAGAACTCACACCGATTGGGGGACCTGATCCAATACCTTGGAGCCGTTGAGGACCAACAATTACACGGGCATCGTCATTGACGTTTAAGCCAGCTTAGGATGCCATTTGCCGCAGCAACACCTGTGGCGAAGCAGGCGGTAATCAAGTAACCTCCTGTCGGGGCTTCCCAATCCAACATTTCGCCGGCGCAAAATATGCCCGGTAATTTTTTCAGCATAAGGCGGTCATCCACCTCCTCAAAACCTATGCCGCCTGCTGAGCTGATGGCTTCTTCCAATGGGTGCGGAGTGGTGAGGGTAATCGGTAAATGCTTGATAGCCTGCGCGCATTTTTCTGGGTCCGCTAAGTCTTGCCGTGGTATAAACTCCCAAAGCAATCCAAGTTTTACCCCGTTTAAACCGGTGGTCTTTTCGAGGAAGGAAGAAAAGGATCTTTTCCCACGTTCCTTTGATAAGCGCTTGAACAGCTCCTCGGTTGAAAGATTGGGCAGCAGGTCGAGGTAGATGGTTGTTTTGCCGTTCTGTTCGATCCCCAAACGGATCTTGGAGGATAACGCGTAGATTAGGCTGCCTTCCAGACCAGCATTGGTGACGATAAATTCACCCTTTTTTTGAATAAGTTCACCTTTTGCGTCTATCAATCCTACTTGGATTGTTTTAAGCGGATTACCATCAAATTTAGACTTGAAGAGTTCTGTCCAATCCACGTCGAAACCGCAGTTGGAAGGTTTGAGCGGATCAACTTTTATACCGGTGGCTTCAAAAATGGGTACCCAATCGCCTTTTGAGCCGGTCCTACTCCAACTGGCACCCCCCAAAGCAAAGAGAACGGCTCGGTATTTTTTGGTCTGTGTTTGCTCGCCATGCTTAAAGATCAGAGAGCCATCTGGCGCAAAGCCCGTCCATTCGTGACGAAAATGGAAGGTGATGCCTAATTCTATTAATCGAGTTTTCCAAGCATAAAGCAAAGGGGCGGCCTTCATTCCAACCGGAAAAATCCGGCCGGATGTACCAATAAAGGTGTTGATACCATACTGTTTCGCCCATTGTTGGATCTGGGTTGGACCAAATTTGGTGAGATAAGGGGTTAGTTCTGTTTCCCTCTCGCCATACTTTTTTAGGAATTCAGGAAAAGGTTCGGAGTGGGTGAGGTTGAGGCCGCCTTTGCCGGCGATAAGGAATTTGCGCCCTACTGAGGGCATACGATCATAAAGATCGACAGATACACCCTGTTCGATGAGCGTCTCTGCAGCGATCAGCCCAGCCGGGCCGCCGCCAATGATCGCAACTTGTGCCAAAACATCAGTCAAGTTTCAACAACTTTCTAGCGTTCTTGTTATAAATTTTTTCCAATACTTCATCAGGCAAGTATAAGCCGTTGATGTACCATCTGCCTTGTGTGGGGATCTCATGCGTGCTGTAATTGAAGTATTCGTCATCGGTCTCGAGAAAACGATAGTACAAACGATAACCATCTAGGTTTGGACCCATATCAAGGCCGAACAAAATTCGGTTGGAATGTTCGATGATAAATTTTCGGCTGGCATAAGGTTGGCGGCCTAATTCGCCGATCCTGGCTGAAATATCGATGTAATAATTTGGATATTTATCGAGCATCGTTCCAACCCTACCCAAATTCTCGGCGTAACAGCCTACGTGTGCGCCAACGAAAGTTGTAGCCGGATGGCGGGCGATCAGGTTTTCAAGGCTATTTAGGATGGTATCGAAAGTTGGAAATGCGGGGGAAGGGAAGGACCATTCAGGATGCGCTCCCAATTCTTCAATGCGTTCATTCTGCTCATCTATCGGGCTAAAAAACGCCACTGGGTCAGCGACATGGATCATAACAGGGAGGTCGAGTTCGCTCATGGCATCCCAGATTGGCTGGAGCCTAGGGTCATCTACCGTGACCAAGGCGTTATGATGATCGCGAACGTGCAGACCAAGATCCTTCCACACTTTTAAGCCGCCGGCGCCGCGAGCCGCTTGCGAGCGGATACGGTTGGCCGCCCATTCGGGAAATCTATCGCCGAGTACCGCCCATTCACTCCACTGGATACCGCCAAAAATGGTAAATTTCTCGGGGGCTTTTTGTCTGATGGTTTGGAGATGCTTATTGAGCAAGTCTTCACCCCATCCGCCATCCAGATCTACCAAGTGCGTTACACCAGCTTGCTCCAACTGATCGAGCAATTCATCGATGGGTTTGTTATCCCAACCTCCACCGAATGGTTCCGCTAAGTGGTTGTGGGCATCGATCACAGGGAATTTTGGTTTTTCGATGTATGTTTTTTTATGGACAAGTTGCTCAATAGGGCGAAACTGTTCGAGGTTCATAGGAAGGTTATTCTGCTGAGTAATGGATCTTGTGAAAGAAGGAAGGATCGATGGAGTGAATGTTTTCGGGTCCTAACCGATCTACTTCCCGCATTAGGGTAATGAATTCAGCCCTGAACGTGACCAGATCGATCCCACGGCAGGTGAGCTGCCATTGCTCTAATTTGGTGAGGGCTTTTTCAGAGAGCTGAACAGCGCCGATGTGGTTGGAGATCTGAATATGTAAAAAGACAACGGCTACTTGCAAGATCGCCTGATAGACCTTGCGAAATTCGGTTGAGTCTTCCCGCCAGGCGGTTTCCAATTCCTCATGAGCAGAATAGAACTCACCCTGATTGAATAAGTCCAATCCTTTTAGGGCTGCCGGGTGCAGTGTTTGCTGGCATGGATCAATCCCCATCATGGTTTGGGATACTTTCCAGCCAATTATCGGCTTCTTTGGGTGTTTTTAGATGAACTAGGATCAGTTGGGCGTACTCTGGTTGTTGTAGTAATGCTGAGTACTCTGTTTTTCTTCGTTGATAGGTTTTGATCAGCCAGGCGAACAAGGAATCCTGAACGGACCATATCTTGAGGTGCGGCCAAAGTCTTTCCTGATTCGCGCCCCACAGCATCTCTTTGGTCCACCAGCGCCGCCATGTACGGTTCCACAAACGCCAGAAAATGGTCCAAAAATCATAATCCAGCCAAACCACAACTTCAGCCGCGTTCCAAGTCAGCTCGCGCGCGAAGTGATAATTCCCGGCTACAGCCCACTTTTCGGGATGAATGGCTTCGGTAACCTTGGCTTGAAAATCTTCAACGCTTATGTGGGTCCAATCGGGGCGCCAATACAAAGCATCCAACTCGATGTATTCGAGTGATAGTTTTCGAGAGAGGGCTTCTGCCATGGTGGATTTGCCGCAACCGGTGGAACCGATGACAACAAATCGTTGGTATGGGTAAGGAGGGACGACTGCCATATCCCGCTATTATAAGAGGAATGGGTAGAATAGGTATAACTGTGCTGTTTTTTATGTTAAGATTTGAGCATAATCCTTTAATAAAAAGAGGTTCTGATGTTTGACTTTCCTGATGATGAGATCGTTCCACTTTCGAAAGAACATGTGTTTTGGACCTGGTCCGCGCAATCCAAAGTAAACCCGATCGCGGTTGCAAAAGCCAAAGGGGTTTATTTTTGGGATACCGCCGGAAAAAAATACCTCGATTTTAACTCGATGACCATGTGCGTCAATATTGGCCATGGAAATGAAGAAGTCATTAATGCCATGAAGCAGCAATTGGATACAGTGCCGTATGCAGCACCGGGTATGACCACGCGCATTAGGGCTGCCGCAAGCAAGGCGGTGGCTGATATTACCCCTGGTAAACAATTGACCAAGATTTTATTTACCCTTGGCGGTGCTGATGCTAACGAGAATGCCATCAAGATCGCCCGAGCGCATACCGGCAGGCATAAGATCCTCACCCGTTACCGCTCTTACCACGGCGCAACCGCCGGCGCGATGGCGGCTACCGGCGATCCACGAAGGGTAGCTTGGGAACCGAATTTGATGAATGGCGTAGTGCACTTTTTGGATCCATATCGTTATCGGTCCACCTTTCATCGCCTCAACCCAACCATTTCTGAAGCTGATTTTTGTCAGGATTACCTCAATCATCTCGAGGAGCTCATTCTGTATGAAGGCCCAGAGAGCATCGCCGCGATACTAATGGAATCGGTAACCGGAACGAATGGCATCATTATTCCGCCAAACGGTTACATGCAAGGTGTGCGCGCTCTTTGCGATAAATACGGCATATTGATGATTGCGGATGAGGTAATGGCGGGTTTTGGCCGTACAGGAAAATGGTTCGCCATCGAGCATTGGAATGTGATCCCTGACCTAATGACTATGGCTAAGGGGCTAACCTCGGCTTACGCCCCACTGGGAGCGGTTGCCATGAAACCATCCATCGCCGCCACTTTTAGCGACCATGTATTTGAATCAGGCTTAACCTACACTTCCCATCCTGTATCACTTGCCGCGGCTGTGGCGAATATTGAGGTGATGAAGAACGATAGGATCGTTGAGAACTCAGAAAAAATGGGTAAGGTCTTAGGTGGCTTATTAAAAGATTTGGGCGAGTCGCACCCATCAGTTGGGGATGTGCGATCGATCGGCTTGTTTGGAATCATCGAGTTGGTAAAGGATCGAAGCACTCGCGAGCCGCTCACCCCGTGGAATACCAACAGCCCTGAGATGAATCAATTGCGCAAGCAATGCCTAGAAAAAGGGTTGTTTGTTTATACACACTGGCATACCATCCTTATTATCCCGCCTTTGATCATTACCGAAGCGGAGTTGAAGGAAGGCTTCGGTATTTTGGATGAAGCGCTAGCGATCACGGATAGGTTTGTTAAGAATGAGCATTAGTAAAAAAATTGTGGTGGTGGCTGGCAATATTGGCGCGGGAAAAACAGCCCTCACCGAGCGTATCGGTTCCCGGCTAAAGTGGCAGACAGGTTTTGAATCGGTTGCTGATAACCCCTATTTGCCTGATTTTTACGCGGATATGAAGACTTGGTCTTTTCATCTGCAGATGTATTTTTTGGGGCATAGGGCAGAACAATATCTTCAGTTATCTAAAGAAAAACAATCGGTAATCTTAGACCGGTCGATTTACGAGGATGCCCACATCTTTGTAAGAGCACTACACCAAATGGGAAATTTATCTGAAAGAGATTATTCGGCATATCAGCGGTTGTTTGATGTGGTAGTAAATGGGTTGCCGGTCCCGAATCTATTGATCTATGTGAAAGCTCCGGTGGATGTTTTGATGGATCGGATCCACAAGCGAGCCCGTGGAATGGAAACGGGCATTAGTAAGGACTATCTGCAATTGTTGGATACGTTCTATACCGAGTGGCTGGCGAATTTTGATCTGTGCCCAGTGCTAACGATCAACACCGATAATCTGGATTACGTGAACAAGCCTGAAATACAGGATCTTGTGGCACAACACATCGGCGAAAAATTAGCAGGTAAAGAAGTGATCGATCTATAAAAAGGAAAAATAATGGCATTCAAATTAGCGCCAATGTCCGAAGAGGATTTTCAGCGATTTCTGAATAAATCAATGCAAGAGTACGCTTATAACCAAACTGTGGCGGGCAACTGGCTCCCTCAAAACGCTGTGGCTTTCGCACGGGAAGAACAATCTCAAATGCTTCCGGATGGGTTGAACACCCCCAACGCGTTCCTGTCCAATGTTATCGATGAAAATGATCAGAAAATTGGCATGATGTGGTTTTTTTTGGATGAAGAACGCCCTCAAAAAACGGTAGTTTTGCTCGACTTCTTTTTATTTCCCCTTTTCCGCGGCAAGGGCTTTGAAGCAGATGTTTTGAAAACATTTGAAGAAGGTATAAAAAGCATTGGGGTAAAACGAATTGAGCTGCAAGTATTTGGACATAAAACCGATGAAGTGCAAATGTATATGGAAAATGCCTACAAACAGACCATGGTGCTCTTCGGTAAAAATCTAGCAGGACAAATATGATTACGTTTAGACAAATGTCGGATTCGGAATTCCAAACTTATCTTGAAGCGGCGATCGTAGCCTACGCGGCTGAAAAGGTGCAGGCAGGCAATTGGGATGAGAGCAGCGCCTTACAGCGATCTCGTGATGCCCACCAAGGCTATTTGCCGCAAGGAGCAAAAACCCCTGGAAATTTCCTCAATATATTGGCGAATGAAGATGGGGAGGCAGTTGGGTATATTTGGTACAGTATCTTGGAGAATGTGAAATCGACCCTGTTCTTATACGATTTTGAAGTTTACGAAAACTTTCGCCGTAAAGGGTATGCCTTGCAGAGCTTAAAGGTATTGGAAGAGAAAGCTCGAGAGCTTGGGTGCGAACATATTGAGTTGCATGTTTTTGGTTTTAATACCGGCGCTCAGGCATTGTATGAAAAAGCCGGTTATTTCGTGACCAATATCAACATGAAGAAGACAATAAAATAGGGCTGGCAATTTTGCCAGCCCTTTCACTTTCGATCTTAGATAATGTTAGAGTAGATCTTCCATCAAATTCATAGGGACAACAGCGCAGCCTACAATTCCAGGGCCAGTATGTACGCCCAGCACTGGCGAAATGCGCGTCACTTCCATCTTCGCCACCTTCAAGCGGCTATCCAACAAAGTCGCCAATTCTTCAGCGCCTTTTTGAAAACGACCATGGAGAACGGTGACCCAAACTGGGGTGTTTTGGTAGATACCCGTTAGGTTGTCGGCGATCGCTTCCATCGCGGCTGGGATTGTTCGCATTTTGGTAACGGTGCTGTATTTCCCATCTTCGTGTGAAACATTGATGACCGGCTTCAGTTTGAGCAAAGAACCTAACAAAGCGGACACCCGCCCAATACGCCCACCCCTTGCGAGGTACTCCAGGGTTTCGAGTGTGTAGATCACTTCGGTTTTTGATCGGATCTCCGTCAATCGTTCGGAAATTTTTTCCATCGACCAACCAGCATTCAAAGCCATCGCAGCTGCCAACACTTGGAAGCGCTCTCCGCCGGAAAGGGTCATCGTATCCCAAAAGTGGATGTTATGGTTTTCTGAGATACTCTCAGCTCCAACTCTCGCGGCATTGATGGTTCCACTAAGGCCGGCAGAGATGTGGATCGAAAAAGCTGATTTCCCCGTAGCGAGGATCCGTTTGTAAATTTCGGCAAAATTACCGCTGGAAGGTTGGGCAGTGGTGGGAATATTCGGTCTCATTTCCTCGAGACGATTGTAAAAATCATCCGCTGAAATATCAGATGATTTCATTTCTCCCTCTGGAAATTGGATAAATAATGGGGCTGTGACGATGTCGTACTTTTCCATTTCCTCTGGAGTCAGTTCTGCAGCGCTATCAGTCACAATTTTCATTTACTTTTATCCTTTTTATTTTCATTATACAATACCGCGATATCAGTTGTTATTCTTCTACAGAGTAAACAAAACGAATCGGGGCTGATATGATGCGTTCAAATTTCTTGATTTCATCATAGAATGGTTCGATCTGAATAAAGTTGTGCGTTACCGATTCCCACATAAAAACCCACCCACCGATCAGAATTGCCTCTTTGAGGATATCCGTGATCAAACCCGCCATTTCAAATTGCATACTGATCACGTAGGTAGAAAGGCAAGCAAGCGATATCAGCAGGTGTTTAAAAGCGGACTTGCGCGTAGTTTTGATGCGTTTTTCGGTAACAAAAATCTCGTGTTTGTAAAAATTATTAATGCTCCCAAGACATTCTTTTTCCCGCCCTAAATTTACTGGCTCATTGATGATCTCAATGGTCAGGTCTATTTTGAACTCGGAATCGATCTCGTTGGAACATTGGTCGAGATAATCAACCAACTCCTTCGAAAGATCACGCGTGGGGGCTGGCGATGGGTCGATCGGATTATAAAGGTCGTCAAATCGCGACAATCGAATAGGAATCGTCATCGTGTTTGTGACGCGGTTGTATGGGTACATCTCAAAAACCATCGTGTCCGTTTTCATTCAATCATCCGTTATAATTTTTTACCTATGAATGTTATTATACGTAAGTTTTTGGAAAAAGATTTCAACGCAGTCCTGATCTTGTGGAGGATCGCACGGGAGAGGTCTTTGCCAGAGTTTGAACGTACGAAAGGACATTTTCTTTTTGAGGACCTAGCCTACCTTCGCGATCGAATTCTGGCGAAGGATATGGTATGGATGGCAGTGGATGCGCAGGATAGCCCTATCGGTTTTTTAGCAATGCAGGGTGATCTCATCGACCATTTGTATGTCCATCCCAACCACTGGCGGCAGGGGATCGGGCGCGCCATGCTTGATAAGGCTCTTCTAACTTCCCCAGCGGGTGTTTGCCTTTTTACCTTACAAATCAATACCGTTGCCCAGCATTTTTACGAGAAAAATGGATTTACGATCATCGCTCGAGGGGTAAGCCCCGCGCCTGAAAATGAACCTGACCTGAAACATGAATACCGACCGGAATAGGAACTGCAAATGTCAGAAATTGATCCATTAAGGCCTACATATTTGGAAGTTGACCTGCAACAACTGCGCAAGAACGTGGAAGCGATCCGCGCTCACGTTGCCCCCGCAAAGGTGTTGGTGATGCTAAAAGCAAACGCCTACGGCCACGGCATCGAGGGCGTTGCTCCGTTTATTGAGCCTTACGTCGATCAGGTCGGTGTGGCGATCTTAGATGAGGGAATCCAACTGCGAAAACTTGGAATTACCAAGCCGATCTTGGTGGCGGGTGGAACACTGCTTGAATTAGTGCCCTATTATCTCAAATATGACCTGACGCTCACGGTATCCTCCTATCCTTTATTGCAAGCCGCGGAAGAGGTTTCAAAAAACGCTGGCAAGAAATTGAAGGTGCATCTGAAGATCGATACCGGTATGGAGCGATCCGGCATCCGTTGGTACGAAGCCGGACCATTTTTGGAAGAAACTTTGAAATGCTCTCATTTGGATATTGAAGGAATTTATACCCATTTCGCGAATTCCGAGACACTTGAAGAAGATTTATTGGAAAAGAAGCCTGCTTTTTCTTATGCCAGCGATCAGTTAGCTCGTTTCACCCAAGTCCTTGATTTTTACAAAGAACGTAATATTCCCACTCCACCGTTGCGCCATACCGCCAATTCGGCGGCAATATTAAACTTGCCCGAAAGTTATTTTGACATGGTTCGGCCGGGGGTCATGTTTTATGGAGTTTACCCTGACGAAGATGTTCGAAAAACGGTCGAGATCAGCACTGCGCTTACTTGGCGGTCCTCTTTGGTTTATTTCAAAAAAACACGAGCCGGGAATCCGGTCAGTTACGGTTCCTTGTGGGCACCCGAACATGATGTAAATATCGGAACGATTCCGTGCGGGTACGCGGATGGTTATTTCCGCAGGATGTCTACTTTGCCAAAAGTGATCGTAAACGGCAAGAAATATCAGCAAGTTGGCCGAATTTGCATGGACCAATGTATGGTCAATCTTGAAGCCGATACCGCTGATGTGGGAAATCCTGTTATATTGATGGGTATAGATGAAGCAAGCGGTGAAAGGATCACCCCCGAGGATCTGGCCGCTTGTGCTGGAACAAATACATATGAAGTGATGACAAACATAAGCGCTCGGGTTCCCAGGGTCTTCATTGGCAATTAATAGCACAGAAAAACTTCCCGTTTACGGGATAGCGATCAGGAGAAATGAATGAAAATTGTGAACTATATCCGATTGACCGTTGTCGCGGTCATCGTGATCATTTTGGACCAGTGGACGAAGTCGTTGATTCGCCAATTGCCTTTGGGTGCCACATGGCTGCCAGAGGGGTGGGAAGGGTTAGCGCCATACGCCCGTTTTGTACATTGGTATAACACTGGTGCGGCTTTCGGGTCTTTTCAAGGGTTCGGTTGGGTATTTACGCTGTTGGCTTTTGTGGTTGTTGGTTTCATTGTTGTGTATTTTCAAAAAGTCACCGGCGATATTTGGTGGATGCAGGTAGCGATGGGAATGCAAATGGGCGGGGCGATCGGAAATGTGATCGACCGTCTAACGAATGATATGAAGGTGACCGACTTTATTTCAGTTGGCACTTTCGCGGTGTTTAATGTTGCGGATGCGGCAATTTCGGTGGGTACCGCGGTACTATTAGTAGGTCTTTATTATTTGGACAATTTGGAAGCAAAGAAACAAAAATTGGCTGAACAATCTGAAGAGGCCATTGGAGAGAATTCTGTTGAGTGAACTGATTGATCGTGTTGAAAAATTGGAATGTCAGGCCGAAGAGGATATTCGGTTAGATAAATTTTTAGTGGAACAATTGCCTGAGTTTTCTCGATCAAGGCTGCAAGCGCTTATTAGCGAGAGTAAGGTAACTGTAAACCAAAAGATCATTACAAAATCCGGTTACATCTTGGCTTATGACGACCTGGTCGAGGTGGCAATTCCTCCTGTAAAAGACATTGGGTTGGTACCAGAAGATATCCCACTGGATATCATTTTCGAAAACTCAGATTTACTCATCGTCAACAAACCTGCCGGCATGGTGGTTCACCCCGCGGTGGGGCACAGTTCAGGAACTTTGGTTAATGCTGTGCTTGGCTATGATCCTGAACTTGAGGGTATTGGCGGAGAAGAAAGACCTGGTATCGTTCATCGTTTGGATAAAGATACCTCGGGTTTAATCGTCGTAGCGAAAAATGACCAATCACTTCGTTGGCTGCAGGAACAATTTCGATTACGCCTTACTGAGAAGATATACCTTGCGTTGGTGGATGGCAAACCGGGCACTCCGGTTGGACGGGTTGAAGCACCTATTGGCCGAGATCAAACCGACAGAAAAAAGATGTCGGTCACCAATCTGAAAAAAGGTCGCGAAGCGGTGAGTGAATACAAAACCATGGAAAGTTTCAAAAATCATACCTTGCTTGAATTCCACCCACTCACAGGCAGAACACACCAAATTCGCCTGCACTGCCGATTATTGGGATGTCCCATCGTTGGCGATATGGTATACGGGCACAAAAAAGCCAGCATCGCGATTGGCCGGCATTTTTTACATGCTTATAAATTGAAAATTACCTTGCCGGGCGAAACATCACCTCGTGAATTTGTTGCCCCATTGCCCGAAGAATTACAGATTGCGTTAGAGGTTTTGCGAAACGCCTAAACACCCATCTAAAAAACTGGTTTTGCCTCGTGCCATTTTGTGGCTTGCTCAAAAGCATAAGCGATGCGTAATAATTTCTTCTCAGCCCACGATTGGGTTACGATCTGTAACCCAATCGGCAATCCTTCGGCGTTAAAACCACAAGGAATGGAGATCGCGGGTAGACCAGTTAGGTTGAACGGAGCAGTAAAGCGAGTTAAGCTCCTTGCTTGCTTGATAGCGTTCGTGCCTTCGATCAATGGAGCCGGTACAGGGGTAGTTGGCAGAATAAGAGCGTCGTAGGCATGGAAGAATAGTTCCATATTCCGTTTTGTTTCAGTTTGAACTTTTCGTGCGAGTGAATATTCTACAGAGCTAAGATCCCTTCCCATTTCAAGGCGGGTCCGTGTATCCTCGCCAAACCCCATCCTATTTTCAGCAAGTCTATCCTTGTGAAAAGCCGCTCCATCCGTGAGTAACATAGCGGCATTGCTCAGGGCTGCCTCGCGCAGGAAGTTCAACTCAACGGGGGTAACCTCAGCACCAAGCGTTGAGAAAACCGCGCCGGCTTCGCGAATAATTTCCAAAACATCGGGCTCAGCGTCCCAAGAATAATCCCCATCCAGAAGTCCTATTTTCAGGTCTTTTACGCCGAGAGCGATCTCGGTTAAATAATCGTCCACAGGATGGTGCGTAGTATATGGGTCGAGCTCATCATACCCAGCAATCACTTGCAGCAGAATGGCGGCATCCAGTACGGTTTTGGCGATCGGTCCGGGATGATCGAGATTCCAAGAAAGCGGGAAGACTCCGCGCGCCGAGACGCGCCCAAAGGTTGGTTTTAGACCAACCACCCCGCATAAACTCGCGGGGATTCGAATACTTCCACCAGTATCTGTGCCTACCGCTCCCAGTGCCATACCTGTGGCAACCGAAACCGTGCTTCCGCTTGAGGAGCCGCCTGAAATACGCTTTTTATCCCAAGGATTCAATACCGTGCCGTAGTGTGGGTTGATACCAGTGACTCCGAGGGCGATCTCGTGTGTGTTTGCTTTGCCATTGATGATCGCGCCGGCGTTGATCAACTTTTCAACCACCACCGCGTTGTTGTCCGGAATAAAATCTTGAAAGAAGGTGGTGCCAGCGGTTGTTTTTACTCTTTTTGTTTGGTAAAGATCTTTCACCGCGATCGGAATTCCCTGAAGCAACCCTTCCCGCGAATTAAGTTGGTCAGCGTCTTTAATAACTGTGATATAAACCTTGAATTCATCATTGAAGCGCTCGATCTGCTGGTAGCACAGTTCGTTGATTGTTTTGGCGGTGGTGGCCCCAGATCGGATCAATTGGGCGGCTTTCTCAATGGTCAAGTCAAGAATATTCATAAGCATCATTTTAATTGCATTTATAAAAAATGGCTGAATTGTTTAACAAAAAAAGCCAGCCCAATTGGGCTGGCTTTTGCTATACCGATCTAGTTTAGAACAAACCTACCACTTTACCAGTTGCCAAGTCGAGGTCCACATCATAAAACACAGGGCGTGTGGGTAGACCAGGCATCGTGCGCATGGTTCCAAGAAGTGGGTAGAGGAAACCCGCGCCAACACTGGCGCGAATGTCACTGATCATAACCCGGAAGCCGGTTGGGGCGCCTTTGATGGAAGCATCGGTACTAAAAGACAGATGTGTTTTCGCCATACAAAGGGGCAGGTTATCAAAACCGAGTTTGGTATACAGTTCGATCTTGCGTTCCGCTTCGGGGGAGTAGTCCACACCGTCGGCGCGATAGATCTCGCGACAAATCGTTTCGATCTTGGTTTTGATATCTTGTTCCAATGGGTAGAGGAATTTGAAGTTGGATGGCTGATCGCAGGCTTTGATGACTGCTTCGGCCAAGGCGATCGCGCCTTTTCCGCCTTCCATCCAATGGCGCGAGACAACCGCGTCCATAGCGCCGGCAGCGATAGCGGATTTACGCACCATCTCAACTTCGGCAGCTGTATCATTGGCAAAGGAATTCACCGCGACCACCACATTCACGCCGTATTTCAGAGCGTTTTGAATGTGCTGGATCATATTGGGAAGTCCTTTTTCGAGCAATGTCAGGTTTTCTTCGGTGTATTCAGCGGCAAGCGGCTTGCCAGCAACAACTTTTGGTCCGCCGCCGTGCATCTTCAGGGCGCGAACGGTGGCAACCAAGACGACTACCTGGGGAATTAATCCTGAGTAGCGGCATTTGATATCAAAGAATTTTTCCATACCGATGTCGGCGCCGAAGCCGGATTCAGTGATGACATAATCTGCCATTTTGAGGGCGATCTTATCAGCAATAATGGAGCTTTGTCCGTGAGCAATGTTCGCGAAAGGACCAGCGTGTACCATCGCGGGGGTGCCTTCGAGGGTCTGCATCAGGTTAGGCTTGATGGCATCCTTCATCAAAACAGTGAGGGCGCCAGCTACGCCAAGATCCTCGGCGGTTACAGCTTTGCCAGCGCGATTGGTGCCAACTACCATAGCGCCAAGACGTTCTCGCATATCTTCGAGGCCGGTAGTGAGGGCAAGGATCGCCATAATTTCAGATGCGACAGTGATATCGTAACCGGAGCGATGTTCAAAACCAACTTCGTCCTTACCAAGGCCAACTTGGATCTCACGAAGGAAGCGGTCGTTGATATCGATAACGCGGCGCCAAGTAACGTTCTGAGGATCGATATCGAGGCGGGCAAATTCAGCGCGTTCTTCGGGGGTCAGTTCGTTTGGATCAGTTTTATTGATGCCTAACTTCTTGAGCCTGCGCAGCATGGATGGGGAGAACTTGCGTCCACCTTTTTTGTCCATTGGGCAAAGGGCATCAAAGAGTTTGTCATTATCGGGGGTGTTCACTTCATGCATCATGCGGGCATCAAGGGCGGCGGAGCAAAGGTTGTGAGCGGCTGTGATGGCATGGATATCACCGGTGAGGTGAAGGTTGAAATCTTCCATTGGGATGATCTGGCTGTAACCGCCGCCGGCAGCTCCGCCTTTGATACCAAAGGTGGGGCCTTGCGATGGTTGGCGGATCACGGTCATAACGCGTTTGCCGAGGTGGGCACCAATTGCTTGGGATAGACCAACCGTTGTGGTTGTCTTACCTTCGCCAAGGGGGGTTGGGGTAATGGCGGTTACATCGATGTACTTGCCATTGGGTTTATCCTTCAAACGGTCCAAGATCTCTAATTTGATCTTGGCTTTGTAAGGACCATATAACTCGAGTTCGCTTTCTTCAATTCCGAGTTCTTCCGCAATCAGGTTGATCGGTTTTAGAACACCGGCTTGCGCGATATCAATATCAGATGGAACTGGATTTAGCAGTTTGATGGGGGTTGGTGTGAATTTTTTTGCCATTTTGTCTCCTGTTTAATATAAATCTTTTGACTTAAACATTATCGTAAAAATGGCCGAAAAGTACAATTGAAAGATGTCACAAAATTGTCACAAGTTGTAAGACAAATTTTAAAAATGGTGAGATTCGGCGATTTTATTCGATCAAAGTGCCAATTTCCGAGCCGGTAAGGGCTTTGTAAATATTGTCCTCAGGAATACCAGAAAAGACTCGAATAGATAATCCCTCAACTTGTTTGGTAAGTGATAGCATTTGCCTCACTTTTGAATCCATACCGCCGGTTACGTCAATACTTCCTGAGCCAAGGATGGCTTTGCGATATTGGTCAAAATTGTTTGTATTAATTTTCGCGATCAGGTTCTTGTTGGCAGGGTAGTCTTCCCAAACCCCGTCTTCAATACCGGCTAAATATATTTTTTGAGGTTTCAGCGAGCTGGCTAAAAAACCAAATAGATCTTCTGTAGAAAGAATGGTGCCGCCAATGACATCATCAAATACAACATCACCAAAAATTACTGGGATCAACCGCGCTTGAATTGATGCCTTGATCGATCCAACTGACCATTGTGTGATGAGGTGGTCTTTGGTTTTGATCATAGTGTTTGGGGCAAATTCGATACAGGGATTGCCAGTTTTGTGCATGGCATCCATAACAAGCCTGTTGAGGGCGTGGGCTTGTTGATAAACCGAGAAATAGCCCTGCCAATAGCGGTTAGCCTCTTCGGGTTTTGCAAACCCATCACGGGTGCCAAATTTTTTCGCGGCATGATGCCCAAAAGAACCGGAGCCATGGCCGATTAGGAGAGTAATCTCAGGATCGGTTTTAAGAGCCCTGCAAATCTGCTCACCAATGCTGATCAACCTGTCCATTCGAACGGTTGATTCTTGGTCCTTGTTGGTGATGAGCGAGCCGCCTAATTTGAGAAAGAATAGCTTTTTCATAAGTCAGATCAATACCTCGACGCTCGCTGAAAAACGAACATTCCATACTCGATTATAATTTTTTATATGGATATTAAGGCAGGAATTACTACAGCATTTTTTCTTTCCCTTATTGGCATTGCCCTCAGCTTGTTTCTTGGTATTCGATCCATTCAAAGAGGGAAGAAGCTTGTCTATTTTCGCCTTCGCCAAAAATTGATTACCAATGGCTGGCGCTTGATCTTTATGGGTTTTGGGCTGATCGTTGTAGCGATTTTTTTGAGTCAGTATGGTGAGCCGATCATTTATACGTTTTACAAACCATCTCCAACCCCAACACTAACACCCACGATAACCCAGACGCCAACCATTACACTGACTCCTACTATTACCTTTACTCCCACCATCACAGAAACTCCCTCGATCACGGAAACCCCAATTCCTTCCGCGACGCCTTCTCTGCCGATGGAGGTTCAATTTAAATTTACCAGTAATGTTGCCCCAAACCCCGCGGTTGTATTCAGCCCTATGGTGTTTAGTCGAGATCTGGATCTAAAAACCTATACCCCCATTGATGAAGGTACTTTATTTGAGGCTCCCGTACAAAAGATCATTGCGTCGTTTAGTTATGATGGTATGAACGCTGGCGCGCAGTGGTCTGTTCTTTGGTACCGTGGAGATGAATTGATCAGCTTTGAGACGCAGGAATGGGTTGATAATACTGGCGGATATGGGTATTCGGAACTAGATGATTCTGTGGTGAGCCTGTTGCCTGGCGATTATCAGGTACAGATATTTGTTGGATTTGATTGGAAAACAGTCGGTTTCTTCCGTATCGAAGGGGATATGCCAACCATAACCCCCACGCCGACCGCCTCCAAAATACCCACGAATACCGCCACAAGGATGCCTACTCTTGCCCCAACGGCTACACAAACAAAATCACCAACGCGAACCATCTCTCCATCCAAAACAGCTGCTCCTACCGCTACTATGCGCCCCAGCCTAACCCCAACGATCACACACACCGCTTGGCCAACTACAACCTCTGAGCAGTAGTTTTAGCTAAAATTCGTATTGTTGTCTGGGCCCATTTCTCGGGCTAATTTTCCAGCAAGCCGGCCATTGTTCAATAAAAAGCGCATATTGGTCTTTAGCGACCGACCATCGGTTAATTCATTAACCCGCATCAACTCATAGGGGGTAACCTGTTGCCCAGATAGTTTGTTCTCTTTTTGGAGAGCAATCACTTCGTTAGATACCTTTTTTAATATATCGGAAATCTCATGCTCTTTGATCTCAAATTCCTCTTCAACAGGCTGGCATACCAAGATCCCTGATCGCAGCCCGAGGGACCAATGGTTCATGGCAAAAGCGGCGATCTCCTTTACGTCATCCAGCCGAACACTAACACGAAGTTTGGACCCGCGAGAGTAAAATTCTGGGAAGGAATCGGTTTTATAGCCGATGACGGGTACACCCATTGTTTCGAGGTATTCAAGGGTGGCGGGTAGGTTGAGGATCGATTTTGCGCCCGCGCAAACAACCATTACGGGGATATTAGAAAGCGCGATCAGGTCGGTGGAGATATCCATTTCAGCTTCTTTATGTACACCACCAATGCCGCCGGTGGCAAACACTTTTATACCGCATTTATGCGCAGCAAACATCGTACCTGCAACGGTAGTACCACCGGCTCGTTTTAAAGTGATCGCGGTAGCGAAATCGCGCAGGCTTACCTTAACTGGTGTTTCTGCTTCGATCAGGGTTTTGATTTGTTCTTTTTCCATACCTACTTGAATTTTGCCATCTAGTAACGCGATTGTGGCGGGGGTTGCCCCATTTTGCCTTACAGCGTCTTCCATTTCGCTAGCAAGCTCGGTGTTTTGTGGGAAAGGTAAACCGTGTGTTAGCACAGTGGATTCGAGGGCAACAATCGGTTCTCCAAGGATCTTGGCATTCAGAACCTCTTTGGAATAGGTAATGTTTTTATTCTCTATGTTCAAGTGGAACTCCTCATACGTAGGTTTAATTTGTCAATTCGTCGTACAAACATTCCAAGGTCAAGCCCGGGAAAACCGTGCCGGGGTGGCGAAGGGTAATGGTCGCGGCAGATACGCCAAGTTTTGCGGCGTCGTCCAGATCCAGGTCGTTCATAAAGGCAAAAATGACTGTGGCGGTTAGGGCATCTCCCGCGCCGGTTGGATCAACAACTTTGGTTATGATGGCCGGGAAGTGGCCGCTTGTTTCGGAGGAGGCATAACATAACCCCAGATCTCCGATAGAAATAAACACCTCATCCACCCCGTGATTGACCAATTTCCTGGCGGCTTCAAGAGCGGCTTCAATGTTATTTTGTTCAAATTCTTTCCCGAGTAAGACACCCGCCTCGATCCCATTTGGAACAATGATACTGATCTGCTTGAGGTATGGGGACAGATTGTGGGAAAGAGCTACTGAGGTTGGGTCAGCGCAAACCGGAACATTATGCTCTTGGGCTATCTTAAAAACCAATGCCAAACTCTCCGTAGGTAGGTTAGCATCCACAAAAATAAGGCCAGCTTGGCTTACAAGGTCTTCGTTGTATTCTAGATAAGCGCTATTTAATTCCTCTAAAATGCGCATATCATCAAAGGCGAATTCCCGATTGCCATCTTTGTTCAAAATGCCCATATAAAATCCAGTTGGAAATCTGTCTGTTCGATGAATATTGGAAACATCTACACCGGCTTGGGTAGTGTGTTCAAGCACTTCATCGCCAATGCGGTCCTTCCCAATCACCGATAGGAGGGAAACATTTTGTCCTAATCGAGCTAGGTTTTCCGCTACGTTACGGGCAACACCCCCATAGGAAGTTCGGATACTGGATGGGTTCGAGGTGCCCATACAAAGATCTCCCTCGAGGCGGCTAACCACATCGAGACTGGACGCGCCAATTACCACAACAAGATCCGATTTCTGTTTTGTGCGTTCCATAGAGTGCTCCTTCCTTCCAAATTGTCGAAGTTCAAGAGAGGTGAGTGTTTAATAATAGTATAACAAAAGCCCACCTTTGTATTGGTTAAAGTTATAATTTTTGAAATGAACAAAATCCGGATCGATTTTCATTGCCATAGTATGTACTCGAAGGACAGCCTATCTAAACCACAGGATCTAGTAAAGGCTGCAATCAGTAGCGGGTTATCGCGGTTGGTGGTGAGCGACCATAACAGTATCCGCGGAGGGGTGGCGGCAAAAAAACTAGCCCCCGATTTGATTATTGTTGGAGAAGAGATTATGACCACCAAGGGTGAGATCTTAGCTAGTTTTGTGCAAGAGGAGATTCCTGCCGGCTTACACCCTCTCAAGGTGATTTCACTTCTGAAAGAACAAGGGGCGTTCATTAGTATTTCGCACCCATTTGATAAGCACCGAAATGGCCATTGGAAGAGTGAAGATTTGTTGGAATTATTACCTTACATCGACGCCATCGAGGGTTTCAACGCCAGGTGTGTAAACCCAAATTTCAACCAATTGGCAATGGATTTTGCCAAACAAAATAAGTTGCCAATGACCGTTGGTTCCGACGCTCATTCTCTCTTAGAAGTTGGCAAGGCCTACCTCGAAATTGAGGAGTTTGACTCCGCTGAGGGTTTGCGTAGTGTGATCTCTAGGGCAGTGATGCACAACGCTCTTTCGTCGCCG
>CAZSLN010000001.1:0-38432 GCA_964607645.1 uncultured Anaerolinea sp. | reverse complement strand
CGACCTGTATGTGGACGAGACGCATGGCCGGCTCTATTTCGTCGCCGGCAGTTCATCTTACATCTCGCTGGGCGGTGTTTGTTAAAAAAATATGGAGAGACTATCCGAATTGATCCGGATGATCTCTCCAATCATTATTTAAAACAGTGTGGTTTAGTCTTTCAATCCCAAAGATCTCTTAAACTCTTCGTTTAGCAGGGGCAGGTAATCAAACAGGTCGCCAACGATCCCGATATCAGATACTTCGAAGATTGGGGCTTCGGGGTCTTTGTTGATCGATAGCACCAATTTGGAGGATCTCATTCCGACCATGTGTTGAATCGAGCCGGAAATACCAGCCGAAATGTAGAGATCGGGCGATACTACTTTGCCTGTCTGCCCTACTTGGTGCGAATAAGGGAGATAACCCCCATCCACGATAGCGCGTGAGGCACCAATGGCACCCCCTAAACGATCTGCTAATGCTTTTACCAATCGCAAACCTTCCTCAGCATTAACTTTTTCGTCCGTGCTAAGTTTGGGATTGTTGGTTATACCCCTTCCGGCTGAGACGATCACTTTTGCGTTTGCCAAACTCACCCCGCCTTCGCTTTCGCTAGTGGTTTCTACTTTGGTAAGCGAATGGTCTGAGTGGGACATTTTTATGATCGAAACAACTGAGGCTGTTTTTTTGGCTGGCATTGGAAAGGCTCGGCTGCGAATCGTTAAAAGTTGCGTACTGGTAGAGCACATTATTTTTTCAAGGGCCTTGCCTTCATAAATTGGTCTCGTAGCGATCAGGGTTCCTTCTACCTCTTCCAAGTTTGTTATATCCACCATTATGCCGCATTCAAGATCGATGGAAAGCATCGCCGCGAGTTCGCGGCTGCGAAAGGTGTTTGGAAAAATGATCAGATCCGGTTTTTCCGCGCGGGCGTATTCCGCAAGAATCGAAGCATATTGATCGGATCGAAAATCGATTAGGTCGGGATGATCTGAGATAGCGACAGATTCAGCGCCAACTTCAAAAGCGAGGGATGCAAGTTTTTCTACGTTCGAACCGATCAAAATAGCACTGGACGCCCCAAAAGAACTGGCAAGCGCGAGCGCTTCCCAAGAACTTAAATTCACTTCATTGTTATTTGTTTCAAGAAAAGCCCAGGTTTTCATAGAACTTTCTCCGCCATAACTTTTGCGATCGCTTTTTGGGCGATCTCCTCGGGAGTATCGCCGGTGATGATCTCACATTTCCCTGATTTCTTCGGTGGGTTTTCGAATTTTATGGAATGTACTGTTGGCTCGGGGAAAACACCATCGATCTCGGTTTGGCTCCAAACGGGAATCTCGGCCTTGGCCGCTTTGCGAATCCCCATAAAGGAGGGGTATCTTGGCTCGCCGATCGCCTGTACTACGCTAATGATCACTGGAGCGGTCGCGCTGACGACCTGCTTGCTCTCTTCTAAGATCCGATCGATCGTGACCTTCTTCTCGGCAATTTCTATCTTGCCGGCCAGACCAAGAAATGGATAGTTAAGGATCCGGGCTGTTTGGGCAGGGGTGATCCCGCTGCCAGAATCCAAAGTTTGCCGGCCAAAGAGAACAATATCCACATCGCCGATCTTATGGATGGTGTTTGCAATCACTGAAGCGGTTGCTCGTTGATCGTTGGTCTTGAAAAGCGGGTCAGAGATAAGGATGGCGTTATCGCAACCCATGGCCAACGACCTTTTTAGGGCTTCTGTTTCACCCGGTTCGCCAATGGATAGCACAATCACCTCGGCATCATACTTTTCTTTCAGTTGAAGGGCGGCTTCTACAGCGTACTCGTCGAAGGGATTTAAAACCATGGGGGATTCGCCCCACGTGATCGTGTTTCCCTCTACTATAACATTCGCCTCAGAATCTGCTACTTGCTTTACGCATACAACGATCTTCAAAGGTCACCTCGTGATCATACGGGATTGGATTTCTCTGATTATAGCAAGACATATGGAAAAACATTAAAAAATCAAAATCAATTAGGGGAAGAATGATAAGATAATGACACATTGAAATCAGATAAACCTTGGGAAATGAATTCCTTGAAAGCAATCCTCACATGAATCAAAACTGGTACATCTATCCACTCATCCCCCTTGAAGTTTCACTAGAGCTCAACAAATTTCCGCCGATCCTGCAGCAACTCCTTTATAACCGAGGTTTTTTAACAGATGCCGCCGCGAGAGACTTCCTTAAAGCGTCGGTGAGTTTCGATACATCCCCGTTCTTATTGAAGGGTATGGACGAAACGGTAGGAAGGGTTATGCTTGCCTATGAACGACAAGAAAAAGTAGCAATTTATGGCGATTATGATGTCGACGGGGTTACATCGACAACCTTGCTTGTTCAAACCTTTAAAGCAATCGGCATTGATGTTCGGGAATATATTCCCAACCGTTTTGAAGAAGGATATGGCTTGAACAATGAAGCTCTTTCCTACCTAAAAGACGAAGGCATTGGGCTGGTTGTTTCGGTTGATTGCGGAATCCGTTCTATCAAAGAGGCTGACCACGCTCGCGAGATCGGGTTAGATCTGATCATCACAGACCACCACGAACCTGGCGAAGTGATTCCAAATGGCTTCGCAGTGATCAATCCAAAACAGCCCGGCGATGAATATCCCGAAAAATACCTTGCTGGTGTAGGCATTGCTTATAAATTAGCATGTGCATTGATCGAGGCAGTGTATAAGCTAAATGGTCGTGTGGTAGTAGACACCGCAGACTTATTAGATCTGGTGGCAATGGGGACGGTTGCCGATGTTGCGCCGCTTACGGGCGAGAATCGCCTTTTAGTTCGGCGTGGTTTGCGAAAATTACGGGCAACAAAACGGCAGGGCATCGCGGCTTTGGCAGCGGTTGCCGATGTGAAACTGCAAAGGGCAAACGCCATGTCGATCGGCTTTTCGCTTGCGCCGCGGTTGAATGCCTCGGGTCGTTTAGAGTCTGCGCTTTTGTCGTTTCAGTTATTGAGTACAGATGACATTAGTTTAGCGGGTGAGCTGGCTCAGCGGCTAAATGTTCAAAATTACGAGCGACAGAAGATTACTCGGGAAATTCAGGAGAGAGCGAAGGAAATCGCGGTAAGTGAAAACCCTGGACTGCAATTTCTATTCGCGGTTGCGCCTGATTTTAACCACGGTATTGTTGGTTTGGCGGCTTCAAAATTGTGCGAAAGTTATTACCGCCCCGCCATCGTTGGCGCGATAGATGAGGCAGATGGTACCACTCGTTGTTCTTGTAGATCCATCCCCGAATACCATATGTCTAACGCCTTAGATCGCATCTCGCACCTCTTCGTGAAGTACGGCGGCCATGCCGCTGCTGCGGGTTTTACGATCAAAAATGAAAACCTCGCTGAGTTCAAGGAACGGATGACACAAGATATCGTAGAAAAAATCCCAACTGACCTCAAGCCCACCTTGAAAGCGGACATGGTGGTGAAGTTGAGCGACCTCACCTTTGAGACGATGGAACACCTTGAGTACTTACAACCTACCGGTCAGGAAAACCCTGATGCTGTATTTGTGAGTGAAAATGTGGAGATCAGATCAAAAAGAACCGTTGGCGGCGATAAACACCTGAAATTAACCCTCACCGATGGTAAAGGCACTATTGATGCGATAGGCTTTAATTTTGGCCACTTATTGCCCTCCTTGCCGAAACTGATAGACGTTATGTTCAGCCTAGATCTCAATGAATTCAACGGCCAAACTACCCTGCAGTTACGATTGAAAGACATAAAATTTTAAATAAAAAAACCCCGTGATTTGAACTTCAATTTCACGGGGTTAGTTTCTACAATTAGTCTACAAAACGATATTTTAGTAAAGCCCACACTGCTTCAAATGCATCCCAAATGCCAATTTTTTTCCCTTCAGAATATTCTCGAGGGTTAAATGTAATCGGCACATCAAACACACGCACACCTTTTTTTAGGATCTTAGCGGTAAATTCTGGCTCAAAATCGAACCGATTAGCCCGAAGTTTCATATCCTGCACCACTTCTCGGCGGAACACCTTGTAACCCGTTTCCATATCTGAGAGAATGGTATTGTAAAGAATATTGGTCATTGTGGTGAGTAGTTTATTAGCGATCATATTCCAGAATAAGATGGCACGGTGAGGTGCGCCAAGGAAGCGAGAACCATAAACAACGTCGGCCATATCTTCTTCAATTGGTTTCAAAAGAATTGGATATTCGCTGGGGTTATACTCCAGATCAGCATCTTGGATCAACATCACATCACCCGTTGCAGATTGGATGGCAGTACGCAGAGCGGCGCCTTTACCGGAATTTTTTTCGTGCAATACAACCTTAATGTTAGGTTGTCCTTGGTACCCAGCAAGGAGCTCACGGGTTCCATCTGTTGAGCCATCATCTACGATGACGATCTCGTAAACACGACCGGTTTTCAACACCCGGGAGATGATCTCCTGTATGGTGTTTTTTTCATTGTAAACAGGGATAAGTACGGATAAATTCATGCTTCAAATTATACAATGAGAATTGTTCAATCCGATAATTCCTTCAAACCTCAAAATGCTATAATTATTTTGTCACAAGCAAGTTTTATTTATTTTCAGGAAGGTCAACCATGTCAGACGATTCTCTTAGTAGTTTTTTCAAAGATAACAAAAAGGTTGAAACCGGCTTGTTTACCCCACCGGAAATTAAATCCATTGATGATACCGGTCTCACCCTTTTTTGGCTGCAAGACCATATCTTGAAAATTATGTATTATCAAGGAACTCTTACTGGAAATGAGATAGCCAAAGAAATATCTCTGCCTTTTGTTGGCGTTACAGAAGTAGTTCTCGATTCTTTGAAAAAAGACAAACATATCGAAGTGAAATCTTCTATGGTTGGTTATGGAGAAGGAGCTTACCAATATACGATCACAAGCATTGGTGTTGAACGTGCGAAGAATGAATTGCGACGGAATACCTATGCTGGTCCGGCACCGGTTACGCTGGCTGTTTATAATGATGCGATTCGGAAGCAGAGCAAACATAATACGATAGTAACTAGGGAAAGTGTGATCGGTTTGCTTGACCATTTAGTATTAAATAACGAAACCCTAGAAAAACTTGGGCCAGCGCTAAATTCTGGTTCTTCCATTTTCCTTTATGGCCCTCCTGGAAATGGTAAAACAAGCGTGGCTCGGGCATTTGGCAGCCAAGTGAACTCTGGGATGATGTATATTCCTTACGCTATCTTTGTCGACGGTCAGATCATCAAACTATTTGATTCTGTAAATCACCAAAAAGTTCAACCTGAGGCATCCGAATCGAACGAGCTTTTGGATCTGATAACACCAGCGCGGGTGGATGCTCGTTGGGTACAGATATACCGACCCTTTATTGTAGTGGGCGGCGAACTGACGCTAGAGGGATTAGATCTTGTATTCAACGAAGATACTAAGTTCTATGAAGCTCCTTTTCAGGTGAAAGCGAATGGTGGCTGTTTACTGATCGATGACTTTGGCCGGCAGTTGGTTCGCCCACGCGATCTATTAAATCGTTGGATCGTCCCTCTGGAAAATCGTATTGACTACCTTACCTTGCATACTGGTAAAAAAATCGATATTCCATTTGATGTCATGGTCATTTTTTCCACGAACTTACCGCCAAAAGAGTTGGTTGATGAGGCTTTCTTAAGAAGGCTTCGCCATAAGATCGAGATACAAGACCCAACCCTGACGGAGTACCAGAAGATATTTAAAATAATGGCGAAGACCAAAAAAGTGGAATATAGCGATGAAGGGTTGGCGTATTTGGTGAGTGAATGGTACGCAAAGCAATCCAGAAAATTGCGCGCTTCGCACCCACGAGATATATGTGATCAGATCGTTGATGTCGCCAAATTTCGGAATATTGCTCCGACGATGAGTAGAGAACTGATCGACGCTGCCGCGGGATCCTATTTCGTAGAGTTATGAAGATCCTGATTGTTTATTCCTTCATCATATTTGTGGATTAATGGTTTAATCAACAAGTGAAAAACCAACCCACCCCGCGCTGGTACAACTTTGTTACCTTGGTAGTTGTGTTTCTATTGATATTTAATGGTATAGGAACCGATCCAGCTAGAGCGCAATCGGGCAGTGAAGCCGAAAGGGTATTCGCAAGGTTAACCCCGCAAGAAAAGGTTGGCCAGCTATTTTTGGTTTCGTTTGATGGTGTAAATTCAGACCCAAACTCAAAAATATTTGATCTGATCACAAATCACCATGTTGGAGGCATTATCCTGAGAAGGGATCGGGATAATTTTAAAGATGAATTTACTACCACCACCGCGCGTGAATTGATCGAATCTCTTCAAAAAATTAATTCAGCTAAACCCCAAACCAATACATATTCTCCCATCCCACTCTATGTCGGAATCTCCCAAGAGGGGGGTGGTTACCCGAACGATCAGATTTTGAATGGCTTATCGTTAGTCCCGAACCAAATGGCGATCGGCGCTACTTGGGATACAACTTTAGCTGAACAAACCGGCCAATTGGTTGGTTCGGAATTGATGGAGATTGGTTTTAATTTTTATTACGGGTTGTCCTTGGATGTTCTAACCCTCAATGACCCATCCAAGAATCCAGATCTCTCAACCAGGCTGTTTGGTGGGGATCCTTATTGGGTTAGTAAGTTTGGGAAAGCCTTTATTGCCGGTTTACGTGCTGGTACGAATAACAAAATGGCTATTATCGCCAAACACTTTCCCGGGCGGGGAGGATCGGACCGAGAGGCTGATCAGGAGATCCCTACCGTGCGTAAGTCGTTAGATGAACTAAAGGCGTATGAGCTCGCGCCATTTTTCGAGGTAACCGGTGACGCGGATCAACCTTCCCACCAGATCGATGGATTGTTGGTCACGCATATTCGTTACCAAGGGTTTCAGGGCAACATTCGGGCAACCACCCGCCCGATAAGTTTTGATCAGCAAGCTTTAGGTGAGTTGATCGCTTTACCAGCGATCGATACTTGGCGTCAGCAGGGCGGTTTGATCGTGAGCGATGATCTTGGCACCCAGGCGGTTCGCAATTTCTATGACCCCGGATCAACAAATTTTAACGCCCGTTTAGTAACGCGAGACGCATTTTTAGCAGGGAATGATCTGCTGATGATGGGGAACATTGCTTCGACGGTTGACGGAGATAATTACACAAGTGTAGTAAAAACGATCGAGTTTTTTGCTCAACGTTATCAGGATGATACTGATTTTGCCCGCAGGGTAGATGAATCGGTTATGCGGATCTTAAAACAAAAGGAACGGCAATTTGGTTCGTTTGCAGCGTTTCAATCGCAGCCAACAACGCTGGCACCTGCAACCGAGCTGATTAAAAACGATATAGAATTTACCATCGCGAAAAGATCAGCAACCATCATCAACCCCTCCCTAACCGAACTTTCCGTTGTTCTTCCCGATCCGCCGCAATCGCTGGATTACATCGTTTTCATCACGGATACCCGTTCTGAGCAACAATGTTCCACGTGTTCGATCGGCACAGTGCTTCCAATCGATTCCTTCCAAACGGTTGTTAATCGGCTTTATGGGCCGCTGGCGGATGGTTTAGTGGTTCCAAGTCACCTTTCCTCATTTTCATTTGATGATCTTGGGCTGATGTTGGATGATCGGTTAGAAAACAAAGACCTGATCAATGCTATTGGCCGTGCGGAATGGGTTATTTTATCGACCCAAGACATGCCGGAAGGTTCGCAACCGCTAACAACCTTAAGGCGTTTTCTGAATGAAAAGCAAGGGCTTTTGTCCGATAAGAAGGTAGTTCTGTTCTCATTCGGTGCTCCTTACTTTTTAGGTGCCACAGATATCTCGAAATTGACCGCGTTCTACGCGATGTATGATCCATCCCCGACATTTGTAAATATTGCCGCTCGATTGTTATTTCAGGAATTATCTCCTGTTGGCGCGTCTCCGGTGAGTATTTCTGGTATTGGGTATGATCTTATTACAATAACATCTCCAAACATAAGCCAGGTGATCACCCTAAGCATCGAGCCGCTGGGAGTAACCCCCGAAACGCCAGTAACACCCATCGCCATATCATCCTCTGTACCAAGTCTATTACAAGATAATAGCGGCACATTGGAGCCGGTTGTCCCCCCATCCTATAAAGTAGGAGACACGATCTCGATCAAGACCGGTGTTATTCTGGATAAAAATCAGCACGAAGTACCTGATGGTACCCCTGTCATCTTTTCGTTATCCTCCGCCGACGCCTTTGTTCAGCAGGTTGAATCTCAGACCGAAGGTGGTGTGGCACGCTCAACCTTCCGTTTAGATAAATCGGGCTATTTTGAGATAACGGCGGTGAGTGAACCAGCGGTATTATCAGAAATTATCCAGCTCGATGTCAATGAGCAAGGTTCAACGATCATTATTGTTACGCCTACCCCAAATATGCTTGCAGAGCAGGCTGTTCCAACTGCTGTTTCTACCGCGATCGCGGAGGATCAGATCAATGGACAGAGTGTTTTCTTGACGAAGAATGGATTCCCGACATTCACAGGCTGGTTATTGGTTGTATCCGTATTGTTGGCGGGTATGTTCTTGGCGTTTATCGTAGCGAACCAATTTGTCGATTCCCGTTGGTCGGTACGGTTCGCTGTATTAGCATTAATAGGCGGGTTGGTGTATTACAATGCCATCTTATTGGGCGGCTCGACAGGTGACCTTGCCATAAACGGAGGCAGTCTTACCACCTTTCTCCAAAAAACATTATTTGGGCAAGTGGTTGGGCTTTCCGTCGCGGAGATATGGTTTCTATTGGCCAATCGTGGAAATAAGGCTGAGAAATAGTAAAACAACCATTAATGAGATCAGTACGATCTCGGGTGGTTCAAATAAAATATCGATCAAACTAACCCGAGATGGCCGAATGATCGGTCTTGCGGGCAATTCCTTCGTGCCATACAAATACTTCCGAAATGTATCCACTGAATCCGGTCTATTGGTTGGGTGAACTTCTAACGCCCAAAGAATAGCCTTTTCGGTACGAGGGCTAATGCTCGAATTAACGCTACGAGGGTTGAGTTGAATATCGGGGTTGAGGAATCGTTGGCGGGCATCAACCGGAGCTTGGCCGGTGACGAGGTGGTAGAGCGTTGCCCCAAGCGCGTAGATATCGGATCGAACATCTGTGTGAGCGTCGGATCCGCTGTATTGTTCCAAAGGGGTGTATAGCAACGTGCCTTGCCCTTGTATGATCGTAATGGTTTCTTCCCCTGGGGTAAGAATCTTCACTAAACCAAAATCAACCAATTTTAAATATCCATCCGGTGTGATCTTGAGATTGGATGGTTTTATATCTCGGTGGACAATGGGCGGGGTTTGGCTGTGAAGATAAATCAGAGCGTCAGATAATTGGGATACCCAGTCCAGCACATCCTTTTCATTCAAATACTTCTGGTTTTTTTCTTTGGCTTCCAGCAACAAGGTTCGCAGGTCTTTGCCGGGTACATAATCCATTACCAAATAATCTTTTTCGTTGACCGAAAAATAATCAGACACTTTAGGAAGGTTGGGATGATCGAGGCGGGCTAATACCGAAGCCTCACGTTGGAATTGATCCCTGGCTTCTTGCAGAATATTGGCGGAGAGATTCTTTTCATGCTCTACTTCCTTAACGGCACATTTCCTACCTTGCAAGCGGGTATCTAAGGCAAGGTAAATATTACCCATTCCCCCTTGACCAATGCGGTCAAGGATCTGGTAACGATTTCGTAGGATCATGCCCGTTTCAAGCGGGAGTGGCATTCGGTTGTATCTCCATTTGATTGGTTGGTGTGTTGTATTTATAATATAACAAGAATAGTTTCTTTACATATAGTCGGAAATTCTGCTATATTATATCGTAATGGAAAAATGGAATTGTCATGATTGAAAGTAATGATGCGCCGCTTCTCGTTGCGCTAACTGGCGAACGAAGTGGAGAACGATGGGTAGTTGATCGTCCTTTGCTGATCGGTCGTGATGTCTCGTGCGATATCACTGTTTCAAACCGTCAAGTTTCCCGTTATCACGCCCGCCTATTACCAGGTAAAAATGGGGTGGATCTGGAAGACATGGAAAGTAAGAACGGAACCCATTTGAATGGGGATATCCTTACCGGAAAAAGTGTGTTGAAGGATGGAGATACTTTCCTTATCGCCACTGCCCAAGAATTTCAGTTTCTCAACTCTGACGCTACCATGCCGCTGAGCGCGAAAACAGCTCGCTTGAACCGCTTGCTGGTTGATTTTCGCTCGAGACAGGTTTGGGTCAATAACAAACAGCTAAATCCTCCTCTTTCAGCCCAACAATTTTTACTACTTTTCTGTTTGTATGAAAATGAGGGGAAAGTAATTTCGCGAAATGATCTGATCGTTTCTGTTTGGGGTTCAGAACAATCTTCGGGGGTTTCTGAACAGGCTTTGGACGCCCTGATTCGCCGATTGCGAGATCGTTTGAACGAGATCGATCATGAGTTTGTCTATATTGTTACAGTTCGCGGGCACGGAATCAAGCTTGATAACCCCCCTATGGCATCCATATTTGAGTGAAAAAAAACCGCCCGAGCAAATCGGGCGGTTTTTTGCTTTTTTATGCTGCGTTTTTCTTCATTGAGCGGCCAATGATCGTGCCATAAACTAGCTGCAACCTTTTTTGAATTTCTAAAGTCTGTTCATCTGTTTTTCCACTCTGCTCAACCTGCTGAATAAGCTGAACGACCATCGCGTTTACCTCATTGGTAAGGTGCTGCTCGTTAGCGTCAAGAAATTGCTCGAGCGCGACAGCATCGTTGGCAATATCGACCATGGCATTGATGAACTCGACCTCAGGTGGGGTAGAGGCTTGTTGAAGAATGGTAAGAACTAGTTGTAACTTCGCGAGACGGTCCTCTTCTTTTTTCTCGTGGGCTTCGCGCAGTAATTGCTCCAATACTTGGATGACGACCTCGTTTTGGAAGGCTTCAATGTTCTCGGCAGCGGCTTTAGGGATATCCGGTTCCGCTATGAGAGCTTCAATAAATTGCTCTGCCTGCTTTGCTTGAGCCTCGAAGGCTTTATCGATTGAGCGAGCAATTTCCACGATCTTCGCTTGTAAAGCCAGTAGTTTCGGCCTTTGTTCGTCTGTGGCAGCCTCGATCCTTTGGGTAAAAATTTGGAAGAAGGATTGGTCAAGCCCATTTCGGGTAAGGCTAACCAGCGAGTTTAACCGAGCTTCGCTAGGGGCTTCGATGAGGAGGTCGACCAATTTTTCCCGTGTAAGCTGGCCTCCAAGATCCTGCAGGGTTTTTGCGGCGGCATCCATTTCGCCAATTTGCTCGGCAACTTGTTTACCATATTCTGTGTTATCCAACAATTCTTGTTGTAAGGTGCCAAGACTCTGCGCGGCTTGTTCTTGCCCAGACGCTATCGCGGATTGAGCGAAACGTTCGAAAAGCGCGAAAAAGCGCTCGTTGATGATGGCGGCTTCCTGTTTGATCATGTCAACGCGGACAGAGGAGGTGCTGGTTTGTATCAATCGCTGGATTAAAGCAAGCTGTTTTTGGTTTTCATCCAATACTTCCTTTGAGATACCATCTTTTTCCAAGATCTTCTCGATCATGGTTTGGAAGGTAAAGAAGGATTGTGGGCGCAGTAAATAGGCTTTACGTTTCTCTTGCGGAAGACGGTTCATTGCTTGCGAGATCAAAGGACCGATCATTTTTTCTTGATCATTCACCGACATACCCAATTCAGAGGGAAAGTAGGTTAGCAGTAGTTCTTTGTCGTTATCGTGATATACGATGGGGGTGGATAGCGGGCCATCGAATTTGCAGTATGGGCATCGGGCATAGTTGGATATCCGCCCGAGCAAACGTTTCTTCGATTCAGGGTCGGCGGTTACATCAAATAATTGTTCGATGGTCGCGGGGATTGGTTGGCGGCAGCGTGGGCAGGATACTTGGGTCTGTGGCATTTTCTCTTTTCCTAAACTTTGTAATGGGAATTATTTTACACGTGTTTCGAGGGGTAAGGAGAAGGAAATACAAGCCCCTTTGCCGTCTTTTTGGTCGATCCAAATTTGCCCGTCGTGGGCATCAATGATCGCCCGCGCGAGGTATAAACCCAAGCCTGCGCCTTTTGTTTTTCGCACCGCTTTATCGGAACGATAAAAGCGATCAAAAATGTGCGGCATATCACTCGGGTCGATCCCGGGTCCCTCATCGCTCACCGAGATGATGACAGAATCAGGGGTTGTTTTTCCTGATATCTTTATGATCCCGCCGGGGGAGTACTTGATTGCGTTGGAAATCAGATTGTTAAATACCTGAGTGATGCGGTTTTCATCCGCGAGGATGACAGGGAATTTTTCGGGGAAATTGGCGATGATCTTGTGATTGTTGGTTTGAGTTTGAAAACGCTCACCCGTACGGATCGCGAGAGACTTGATCGAGAAATCAGTTCGATTAAGGGCCATACCCCCTGCCTGTAAGCGAGAAGCGTCTAAAAGGTCTTCGATCATGCGAGTTAAGTGATCCGCTTCTTCTTCAATAACGGTAAGGCTATCTTGGATGATGTTCTTATCCCACCTGGCATCATCTCGCCTGAGTGTGGATGCGTACCCTTTGATCAGCGCTACGGGGGTCTTCAATTCGTGGCTGACGATGGAAATAAAGGTAGCTTTCATCTGGTCGGCGTTGCGGAAGTGGGTGATATCCCGCACAGTGACGATGATATTGCGCAAAGCTCCGGTTGGTGTCAGCAAGGGGGCATACGTTATGCCAACGGGTACGTTAGGCGGTTCAGGGCGCTTTAGGTCACCCTCGACGTACAAGTTAACGCTGTTCGATAATGGCCAGCCGCTTGCTTCCGCCAATTCCAGGGTCATGCCATCCGGCTTTTTAACCCAACGGATTACCTCATCATGTTGGATGCCCCGTAACATATCATCCGTTTTGCCGTAAATTCGTTCGAAAGCATCGTTTACACGTTCAATGCTATGATCGGCGTTGAGAATGAGAATACCGTCAGCGGCGCTATCGATGAGGGCGTCGAGTCGTTGCTTTTCGATGATCACTTGGCTGTAAAGGCGGGCGTTGAATACCGCGATGGCGGCATGATCAGCAAAGGTTTGTAATACCTGATTATCGTTGAAAGAGAATGAATCATCATAGGAGCGAAAAATGAAGATCACCCCAATCACCTGGGTGTGGGTAACCAGTGGCAGGGCGGTGCCGTTGAGCAAACCCTGGCTTGAGGTGTAGGTAAGCTCTTTCAGCATGCGGTTCAGCTCGTCAAGGTCAAGGTTGGTAGAATTCTCATCAGCTAACAAAGGTTCGAGATAACGCAAAAAAGCAGACGGGATGCCCTGAGCGGCGACGACCTGCCATTTATGATCCTCTTTCAAGGCGATCAAACCAGCTTGCCCTGCCAACATCTCGATCGAGATCTTCAGGATGCGTTTTAATACCTTTTGAAGATCGAGTTCCTGGGTGATCGCCCTGGTGATCTCAAGTAGGTAATCTCTTTGTCGTATGCGAAAATCGGGTAACATAATTACTAATTATTTTATCATCTCCAATTTTGGGTAGTATTAACGCAATATAAATGTTTGAAAACAGGAAAAACAGGAAGAACTTATGGAACAAAAAAATGTTGTGATCATTGGCGGCGGCCCAGCGGGTTTTTTTGCCGCTATCCGCTACGCTGAATTGACGCAGATAGCAGGAAATTCTCCTCGCGTTTGTATCTATGAGCGGTCTGATAAGACACTATCGAAAGTATTGGTTTCAGGCGGGGGCCGATGTAATGTGACCCATGCCTGTTTCGAACCGGGCGAGTTGGTGAAATACTATCCTCGAGGTGCGAGTGCCTTGCGTGGAGCTTTTACAAAATTTCAACCGCGCGATACGGTGGAATGGTTCAAATCACGTGGGGTTGAACTGAAGGCAGAAAAAGACGGGCGTATGTTCCCTGTAACCAATTCCTCAAAAACCATCATCGAATGTTTAACAACCGCCGCTACAAAAGCAGGCGTGGAACTAAAAACAAAACACACCCTACAATCGATCGAGCAGATCGAAAGTGAAGGCTATCCGTTCAAGCTTACTTTTCATGATCAAGAGTCTGGAGAGATTGAAGAAGTTCATGCAAAGGCCATTTTGATCGCTACCGGTAGCGCGGAGTCGATCCATCGAATGCTCATTGAAAAGGGGATCACCGTCAAAAAGGCGATACCATCTCTATTTACCTTTGTCATCAAGGATAAACGTCTTGAAGAGATACCCGGGTTATCTGTTGCCGAAGGGTCCGCCGCTTTTTTGGAGCTTGATCGAACGGGGAGCTACGCCACCCAAGTTGGGCCAATTCTCATTACGCACTGGGGTTTGAGCGGGCCGGCGATCCTTAGGTTATCAGCTTGGGGGGCAAAGCGATTGGCGGAGAATAAGTATCATGATCGCATAAGGGTGAACTGGCTTCATCCACAGACAGTGGACGAAGTGGGAAGTGTGCTAACAAAGCTTAGAACAGACGCGCGCTTTGGAAAAAAATCAGTGATTGCGAATTCGGCGTTTAGCCAAATTGCCGGGCGGATGTGGCGGAAGTTTACCGAAGCGGCAGGGATCCGTGAGGAGATGAAATGGGCGGACCTATCAAATATTGGTATTCGAAGGCTGGCTGAACAATTAACCTGCGCGGAGTACGAAGTGAACGGAAAAGGGGTTTACAAAGACGAATTTGTCACCTGCGGAGGGGTGGATCTAGACCAGGTAAGTTTTAAAGATATGCAATCCAAACAGATCGCCGGCTTGTATTTCGCGGGAGAAGTGATGGATGTGGATGGAGTGACCGGTGGTTTCAATTTCCAAAATGCCTGGACAACCGGCTGGCTGGCAGGCTCTGGAATGTATGAAAGGGTGGCGAGCTCAGTTAGATAGCGCCGAGATCGATCAGTTGGTACTCCTCGGCGAATTGTGGTTTCAATCGCTCTTCGAAAAGGCTTTTAATATGGTCGTCCATGGTGAAATAGAAGATCTGCCATCCGTCTTGGGCCAATCCGGCAAGGATGTCGATCAGATTCTCGCGGCGATCCCAATCGGAATGTTGGAAGGCGTCATCGAGGATGAGGAAGGATTTTCTGCCCTTGAGAACGTGGCTGAGCAAACCAAGCCGAATCGCGAGAAGCACCTGCTCTTGTGTGCCAGTGCTGAGTTCGGAGAGGGGAAAATAATGGATACCGTCAGTGACGATTAGGTTGTTTTCTTCAAAAAACACAGCGTTGTATTTTGAGGTAATTTTTTCCAATATCGAAGAGATACCTGTTGAACTAAAGGTTTGTTGGATGATCTCATTTTCATTCCCGGTTTTCTCATCTAAAGCAGATTTGATGCTAATGTAAGCGAAAATTTTCGCCCTGAGAGTGACCAGCTGAACTTCTTTAGCGGAACGAACTGTACGGAGATCATCGATCACTTGGTTCAAGGGGGTGTCATACGAGGAGGTGGATATTTCGCATGCGCGTAGTCTTAGAGAATCACTCTTTTTCTTTAGCTCATCAAGTTTGGCAGATGTATTTGATAGATCTCGCTCAAGGGCTTCCCATTTTCCAATATCAAACGTAACCTGGCTGATCTGATTTGAGTATTCGCTGGAAGTCAATTTAAGGTTGATCAGTTCCGAATTCAGCTTGAAAATGGATCGATCTAACCGCTCTCTTTCAATTTCCAATTCTTGAATTTTCGCAATGTTAATCTGTGAAGTGAGGCCGGTACGAGCCTTTAATTCTTCGATGCTTCTATAGACGTCATCGCGAGAATTAGTTATTGATCGCGATAAATTATTGATTGACTCCGCTTTTGCTTCAGCTTTCGCGCTTGCTTTTGATTGCCTGGCGAGCTCTGTTTTTAGGGATGCAATTGAAGGGTGTGGATTGCCAAATTTATTTCCGTAATCAATCAAGATTTTTTCCCTGGTAGACCTATCGTTACTCGCGTTTTGCGAAGCGGGTTTGGCGGAAAATAGGAATATTGCGAGGAAAATGGAGATCAGGCTAAAAATATAGGGTAAGTAAGGAACTTCGAAGAAGATACTAAGCGGAATTATCATCAGCGACAGGATAAAGAAAACTAATAATGCGACTGGTGTGCTCCCAGACCCACTCTGACTAGCTCTCTCAAATTCCCTGTCAGCTTTTTCAAGCCAGATCAATTCGCCGCCAGCGGTTCGATCCTTTTCATACCCTTTTTTCTCTTCAATTAATCTCGACTCTTCGTTTTCCAAATTGGTCAATTTGGTTTTAATCGAGCTTAGTAGGCTAGAAGGTATTTTATTTATTTCTTCGTTTTGGTGAAAAAGTTCTTGGTTAATAACGTAACCATGATATCGCCGGGCATTATTTTGAGATTCAAGCTCGTTCTGAAGTGCTTTTTGAAGCTCGGTGAGTTGGTTTATCTCGATCGTGGTTGAATTCTGTGTAATTTCATACAAGATCTTATCGATATCCTGAATCTTTTCCTTCAGATCGAGCATGGTTTTTACCTCTCCCATACGATCCTTGATTTGAATATCTCCATCCACTACGCTGCATTTTAGAATGCTTTTTTCTTTATTGATTAATTCGGCTACTTTTTCGATCGTTTTCTGGTCGGAAAGATATCCTTTTATAATTTGAAAACTAACAGAATTTCTGCTTCCGGTTTCAAAGCCGAGGTCTCCGCCTTTTACCACGGATAATCGCGAAAGATCCGGAAGGTTTTTCTCGTGCGTGTCGAAAACCAGATCTTCGATTTTTAGTTTCGAAGTAGGACTAAATCGAGAGATACCAGGCTCTAAGCCTGAAATGTTGATCTGTCCATTTTCAATCGCCAATCGCCCCGTAGGTTTGACCTTAAATATTGTTGAAAGCAGATACTCTGCGATAAAAGTTTTGCCCTGTTCATTTTTACCGTAAATTAGATTGATCTTTGAGAGTTGTTTTTTGAACTCGCCGACGGGTCCAATGTGGTTTACGCTGATGCTATCGATTTTGATTGTCATTGCCTACCCCCATATAACGTTTCCATCGCCTGATGCAGGATCTCTTCTTTTGTTGGAAAACCGGCTGAATCGAGAAAAAATTCAGCATTGATCTTTATCGAAATCATTTCCGCGAGTTGTTTTAATACTTGGTCGTCATTATTTCGCAGGCTATCAGTCAGAATCTCGCAACTCGTGATTCCGATCTGCCTCAACCAGAGGATTGTAGATTCTTTAACGGCTGATTTATTCTGAGAACACCCAATAATTTCCAAGCGCAGTTTTATTTTTTCAAGTTGACTTGGGTTCAAGTTCTCTTTTGTCATTTGCCGATTGAATTTGGTTTGAATCATGCTTAGTTCATCATCATGCGGGAAAATGGCGATCTTATGATTCAAAAATATCACGTCTGTTTCAAGAGGTTGCCGTTTGATACTTTCAGAGGTTGTGTCATAAACCAAAAATGAACGTTGACCAGTCTCGGTGATATCAAGACCGCACGGTGAACCAACATAGTGGACTCTCCCATCAGAGAATGGAATGTGGATATGGCCTAATATCACTTGGATGGGCTGAAATTGATTAATATCGGCGGCGAGTAGGGGCATATAGGTGCCTGGTTCGTAGTTGTTTCGTATGTTTTTATTTCCGAGCCAATCTCCATGGCTTACTAAAACAAATCGCTCTGCTCTCTCGGGTGTCAATATTTCAGCTAAGTGGTCGCCCATATTCGTGAGCCCTTTGTAGGGAATGAGTAATAAGCGAGTTGATGTGCCTGTTTCGAACCACTCGGGTTGAGTAATTACTCGAATTGAAGGATTGGTAAAGGAATGATTTGAAAGGCCAGCATCATGATTCCCGGGTAGGATAATAATATGAAGGTCATCGCCAAGGTTTTGAAAAAGGCTTTCGAAAAGTGCTGGATTGTTGGTGTCTTGGTCAAAAATATCCCCGGCGAATAGTAGGTGTTCGATGCCTGAGTATTTGCACTCCTTGATCAGATTGATCAGTACGTTGTACCGTTCTGGGTTTTTTTCGCGGGTGGTTAGGTGACAATCGGCTGTTATTGCGATCTTCATTTTTCCTCCTGAGTTGATAGAAGCAGCAATAAGGAGAATAATATCCCCTCTAAAAATAAGTATACAAGAAAAAACTGGGGTCTGACCTGACCCCAGTTTCAATATTTTTGTTGTTACTTCTCAGCTAACGTTACCGCTTCTTCGAAGACCGCTAGGCCTTCATCGATCTCGCCACGGCTGATACTTAGTGGAGGCGCGATACGGATTACGGATTTAGCGCATCCCAGCAATAAAAGACCGCGTTCGTAGGCATTATTCACTACGCGATCACGTACCGCGGCGTCAGCTACCTTGCTTTCGCGGTCCTTCACAAATTCTACGCCGATCATAAAACCGATCCCGCGCACATCGCCGATGGATGGGTGTCGTTGGGCAAGGTCCTTTAGGCGGTCGATGGTGTATTGGCCGGTCACTTCAGCGTTCTTGAGGTATTCACGTTCGATCAACTCAATGGTCTTGATAGCGGCGGCACAGGCTAAGGGGTTTCCGCCATAGGTATTACCATGAACGCCGCGTTTCCAGTTCATGATCGAGCTTTTTGCGACACAAGCGCCCAAAGGAACGCCGCTAGCGATGCCCTTAGCGCTCGTAAACATATCAGGCGCAACTCCAAAGTTCTCAATTGCCCACCATTTACCAGTCCGGCCCATACCACTTTGAACTTCATCGGCAATCAGCAGAATGCCATGTTTATCGCATAATTTGCGCAAGGCGGGGAAGAATCCGGGGGGAGGTACGATGTAGCCGCCTTCGCCTTGGATCGGCTCCACTAAGATGCCGGCAACTTCATCAGCGGGCAGAAGGTGGTGGAAGAGCTGTTCTTCGATGTAGCGAACAACGGTTTCGCCATAATCCTCGCCTTTGTTCCTCTCGAGGATAGGGCGGTAAGGGTTGGGGAATGGAGCATGGAAAACACCATTGACCAGCGGGTGAAATCCCTTTTTGTAGGCAGCTTTAGAAGCGGTCATAGTGACGGAACCCATTGTTCGGCCATGGAAAGCGCCGGTAAAAGCGACGAAATTGGGTCTTCCGGTGGAATATCGTGCTAATTTTAGGGCAGTTTCGACCGCTTCCGTACCAGAGTTGGTGAGGAAGCTGACGGAATCACCTTCGATGGGTGAGATCTCGTTCAGTTTTTCAGCGACCCGTACCATGGATTCGTGATAAAAATCGGAGGAGATATGCAGGAATTTCGCTGCCTGTTCCTGAACGACTTTAACAACCTCAGGGTGAGCATGGCCAGTGGAATTTACCGCGATGCCAGCCATAAAATCGAGAAATTTGTTGTCATCAACATCCCAAACATAAGAGCCTTTCCCATGGTCCATCGCGAATGGGTAATCTCTTGGGTAAGAGGGGGAAATCACTTTGGCGTCTCGTTCGATCATAGCTTTGGCTTTGGGGCCGGGAAGGTTCATTACATTCATAACTCGCTCCTGAAAAAATATGTATTTGTTTGTTGGGGGAAAGCAAAAAGAAAAAATTCTTTTTCGGTTCGATTAAGAGTAGGGTAGGTACGTCATTGATCAGGTAATAAGCCGAGGGCTAACGCGCCAAGCAACCCGGCATCATCGCCTAAAGAGGCTTTTGTGATCATGAGGTCTTTGAGGTACGTGGTATTCATAACCTGTTTGTTCAGAGCATCCCAGATTGGCACGAAAAGTAATTCGCCGCTTTGTGAAACTCCACCTCCCAGAATGATGATAGAAGGGTTGAATAGATGAACGAAAGATGTGATGGCATAACCAAGGTATTTGCCAGCCCTAGAAATAGCTTCCAGCGACAAGGCATCCCCTTTTAGGGCTTCCTCAGAAATATGTTTCGAGTTGAAATCTTTTATTGCATGCAGGCTGCTTGTTCGCCCTTTTTCAAGCTCTGAAAGGGCATACTTCGCGATGAAAGGACCGCTAGTAAAGCATTCGAGATGGCCTTTTCCGCCGCAACTGCAAGTTGGGCCGTCTTGCTCAACAATGATGTGTCCGACTTCGCCAGCCAAACCATTGGCGCCTACAACCAGTTGCCCATCCGAAATAATTCCGCCGCCGATGCCGGTGCTAATGGTCATATAGAGCAGGTTTTGGTGACCCTGGCCAGCTCCGAATTTCCATTCGCCCATCGCGGCGAGGTTAGCGTCATTTCCGATAAGAGTTGGGGTTCCAAAGCGGTTTTGGATCTCAGAGCCGATGGCGTAATTATGCCATTCCGGAATGTTGGGAGCGGAAAAAATCACACCTTGGGATGGGTTTAATGGACCCGGCAGGGCAACAACAATCTTTTCAACAGTTTCATTCTCGGACCAGCTTTTTTGAATGGTCGCGCAGATTCGATCGATGATCTCGCCTTCACCCCTCGTTGCGATCTTGTTGATCGATATTGGCTCGGTGTCACCTCTTCGAAAAGAGGCAACCCTTATCTGCGTTCCGCCAACATCCACCGCAATAATAATCGACATAGCCAGAATTATAACCGAATCTTCTTATTGACGGCCTCTCCTTTCACTGCTATTATGGCTTTATGTTGCGTTCAAAAAGTGGTTGGATTAGGCTAAAAAGAGAGATTCAAAGTGTTTTACGATGGTTTCTGCCAGGGCTTGGGGTAAAACGATGGCTCGGATTTATTTTGCTTGGGGTAACTTTTCTCGGCGTTGGCGTAGCTTATTTTTTGCTTGATATTTATCGAACCTCTCCAACAGACCAGCTCATCCCAGTTTTGGATGTAGCAAGTTTACGTTTTTTCCCCCGCCCAGCCCGAATCGTCATCTTCTTGGGGATAGGGTTTGTTTTTGCGTCTGTCGGCATTTGGGGTGTGAACAAGGCTCTGCTGAATCCATTTTTGCGCAAAGATAAGAAGCTAGTAGATCAGATCGCTGATTTTAGAAAGAAACAACAAGGTTCTAAAGTAGTAGTGATGGGCGGCGGGCATGGCATGGCTACCTTACTGCGCGGTCTAAAAAATCAAACCTATAACCTTACGGCGGTGGTTACCGTAGCGGATGATGGTGGTTCTTCAGGCACATTGCGTAAGAACCTTGGCATTCTACCTCCGGGCGACATTCGAAATTGTTTAGCGGCTTTGTCGAATGATGAAGCCTTATTGACACAGCTTTTTCAGTACAGGTTCAACGATACCTCAGGGTTAGGCGGTCATTCATTTGGCAACTTATTTATCTCCGCTCTGGTGGATGTGACCGGTAGTTTTGAAGAAGCGGTTTCGGAATCAGGCAGCGTTCTCTCGGTCCACGGCAAGGTTATTCCGGCAACCCTCGAAAATGTAACGCTGGTAGCCGATGTGCAATATCCGGACGATGTGCACCAAGTAAGGATCATTGGTGAGAGCAGTATTCCGCAAAAACACGGCAGGGTTCGAAGAGTGTACCTTGAACCAAACAATCCACCAGCTTATCCGCCGGTGATCAATACCATTTTGAACGCCGATCTGGTGGTGGTTGGGCCGGGGAGTTTATTTACCAGCTTACTGCCAAACCTGCTGGTTCCTGATATTTTGTCGGCCCTAAAAGCGTCTAAAGCATTGAAGGTGTTTGTTGTAAATATCGCTACCCAAGAAGGTGAAACAAGTGGGTATGGTATTTCTGATCACTTATCCGCGTTGCATGAACACATTGGCACTGGAGTTTTTGATGTATATTTATGCAACAATCGCTTTGATTTTGAACTTCCAAAAAATGTTCAGTGGGTTCAAAATTCGGTTGAAACAAGAAAAAACCCGATCTACAATACAGATTTGGTGGACGTTACTTATCCTTGGCGTCATGACCCAGAAAAATTGGCAGAGGCCTTAATGAACATATTATATGAAAAAACTGGCCCCTTACCGTGATAATTAGATCAATACTGTAAAAAATTCCAGTAAAAAGTGAATATAATTGAGTTGTCTACTCAAGTGATTGAATAGCATATCTTATTATTTTGTTATGTGTTCCCTTGCGATAGACAAAAAAAATGTAACTACATGGACCGTTTCTTCGACCGATCTGTGATAGAATATCCGATTGTGTAAAAAATCACAATCAATAACCTATGGAGGTTTTTTATGGCAATAAAAGTTGGTATCAATGGTTTTGGCCGCATTGGCCGTCAAGTACTCAAGGCGATCCGAGATCGCTACCCAACCGAACTTGAGGTTGTGGCATTCAATGACATCGGTGATGTGCCGACAATGGCTCATTTGCTAAAATACGATTCAAATTATGGCAAGTTCGATGGCACTGTTGAAGTTGTTGGTGACAATCTTTTGATCGATGGCAAAGAAGTGAAGGTTTTCAAGGAAACTGATCCCGCTAATATTCCCTGGGGCAGCCTTGGAATAGATATCGTTATCGAATCTACCGGTATCTTCACCGTCAAATCCGACGGCGTAAACAAAAAAGGCAAGGTTGTTAAAGGCGCGGAGAACCACATTACCAAGGGTGGAGCAAAGAAAGTCATCATTTCCGCTCCTGCCGAAGGTGAAGATCTCACCATCGTACTTGGTGTGAACGAAGAACAATATGACCCCAGCAAGCACCATGTCGTCTCCAATGCTTCCTGCACCACCAATTGTCTGGCTCCCGCCGCAAAGGTAGTTCACGACAAGTGGAAGATCAAACGCGCTTTCATGACCACCATCCACAGTTACACCAATGATCAAAAGATCCTCGATCTGCCACACTCAGATCTTCGCCGCGCTCGTGCCGCTGGTGTCAGCATCATCCCAACCACCACTGGCGCCGCCAAGGCGATCAAGTTGGTCATCCCTGATCTGGCTGGTAAATTCGATGGGTACGCTCTTCGCGTTCCAACCCCCACTGTTTCTGTAGTCGATTTCACCGCTGAACTCGAATTCGAAACCACCACCGAAGAACTGCGCCAGGCTTTCCGTGACGCAGCCAAGACCCCCGGTATGAAGGGTATTTTGGCCGCGGTAGATGAACCTTTGGTCTCGATCGATTTCAAGGGCGATGCTCACTCCTCTTCCGTTGATCTTCCCTTCACCTCTGTGTTGGGCAAGGACAAGAGCAATTTCATCAAGGTAGTAACCTGGTACGATAATGAATGGGGTTACTCCTGCCGCACCGCAGATCTTGCTGCCTTAATGGCCAAGAGTCTGTAACTAATTAACTCTTAGTGGGTTTGGATGGGATCATTCCCGTTCGAACCCACTTTTTAAAGGTGGTAATAATGGATAAGAAAACTGTAAAAGACATCGACATCAAAGGCAAGCGTATCATTATGCGCGTCGATTTCAACGTACCAATGGATAAGGGTGTTGTCACCGATGACAAACGCATCAAAGCGGCTTTGCCCACCATCAAGTATTGTATTGAACAAGGCGCGTCTGTGCTTTTGATGAGCCATCTTGGTCGGCCTAAGGGTGGCCCAGATGCCGAGTTCAGCTTGAAGGCAGCCTCGGAAGTATTAGCTGGCCATTTGGGAAAGCCGGTTATTATGGCTCCCGATTGTGTTGGCCCCGAAGTGGAAAAGATCGCAGCGAACCTTAAACCCGGCGATGTTGTGATGTTGGAGAATACCCGCTTCTACCCCGGGGAAGAAAAGAATGACCTAGATTTGGCCAAAAAGATGGCTGCCCTAGCTGATATTTACGTGGATGACGCGTTTGGCTCTGCTCACCGTGCCCATTCCTCAACGGAAGGTATCACCCACTTTATGGATACTTGCGTCTCTGGTTTCCTGATGGAACAGGAATTGGAATACCTCGGCCGCGCCGTTAGCAAGCCTGAACATCCCTATATCGCCATTCTAGGTGGCGCTAAGATCAGCGATAAGATTTTGGTGGTTGAAACGCTGCTTTCAAAATGCGATAAATTGATTATTGGTGGTGGAATGGCAAACACCTTCCTCGCTGCCAAAGGTGTTGAGATGCAAGATAGCTTGGTTGAAGAAGCCTCCATCGAAACCGCAAAAACTATCTTGGCAAAATCCGGCGACAAATTAGTTCTCCCGGTGGATGCAAATATTGCAGACGCTTTTTCAGCTGATGCCAATAGCAAGATCGTTGACATCAATAGCATTCCCGCAGGTTGGAGAATGTTGGACGTTGGCCCCAAGACGCTTGAACTCTACAAAACAACCTTAGCTGGTTCCAAACTAATTGTTTGGAATGGCCCAGTGGGTGTTTTCGAATTCCCCAAATTCGCTGAAGGTACTTTTGGCTTGGCGAAATTATTAGCTGAATCCGGCGCCATTACCGTTATTGGCGGCGGCGACAGCGCCAGCGCAGTGAAGAAGGCTGGCCTTGCTAAGGCGATGACGCATGTTTCCACCGGTGGCGGTGCTTCCCTTGAATTCTTAGAGGGTAAGGAATTGCCTGGTGTGGCAGCGTTGGATAATAAGTAGCTCTGACTTAATAAAAAAAGCCTCGATCGTTTGCGATCGAGGCTTTTTTGTTATAAATAGATTGGTTATGCTTTGGTGTGGTATTCGCCGAACGCAAATTTCTTTACGGCTTCTTCATCAACCGTCACACCAATTCCGGGGGCGGTTGGTACGGTGATGGTGGAATCGCTATTGAGAGCAAAGCGCTCGAAGGTCACATCCTGCTTGTAGTAGCGGTCCGAGGCCGAAATATCACCGGGGAGGGTAAAGCCGGGGCGAGTGGCGATGGCCAGATTCGTGGCGCGGCCGATTCCTGTTTCAAGGCTACCGCCGCACCAAACCGGCATGCCGATCTTGTGGCACATTTGCTCGATCTCAATGCCTTGCGATAAGCCGCCTACGCGGCCAGGTTTGATGTTGATGATACGGCAGGCTTCCATTTCGATGGCGTAGCGGGCATGGCGTGGAGAAATGACGGATTCATCCAAGCAGACCGCGGTCTTGATCTGTTTTTGCAGCAAGCGATGATCCCAAATATCATCCTCAAAAAGCGGTTGTTCGATCAAAAGAAGGTTCATATCATCTAAAGGAAGCAGAATGTTCGCGTCATCCAAAGTGTAGGCGGAGTTGGCGTCCACCTGTAGTTTGATGTTCGGGTACGCCTTGCGAACAGCTGTGGCCTCGCTGATGTCTCGGCCTGGTTTGATCTTGATCTTGATGCGTTTGTAGCCATTGGCGATGAATTCATCCACGCGTTTCACCAATTCTGCCGTAGTATCCTGCAACCCTACAGATACCCCTACTTCTACTCGGTCGCGTATTCCACCAAACATCTCTTTTAAAGATTTGTTGCTCTTCTTACCTAAAAGATCCCACAAAGCCATTTCTACGCCGGCTTTGGCAAAATGGTGCCCTCGAATAGGGGCGATCCGTCTTTGATAATCAGCCGCATCCTGGATATCTTTGCCAATGATCAATGGAAGAAGAAAATCCTTAAGGATGTGCATCACGGTGCCAGTGGTTTCATAGGAATACCCAGGATCACCATCCGCAACGCATTCCCCCCAACCAACCAATCCTTCTGATTCGATTCGAACCAGTACGCATTCACGGTCATAGATACGGCCGAAGGACGTTTCAAAGTGTGCCACAAGCGGCATTTTTAGGGTGTAAAGCGATACTTTTTCGATTTTCATGGGGAATCCTCTTCTTTTCGTTTAGTTGAGCTATTAGATACCGTGTTTTTTTATTTTATCCTGCGTTGGTCACCATTACGAATTGTAATTCCTTTGGAATCCAAATACTCCAATAATGCCAACGCATATTTCCGGCTTGTTCCAAAAAGATCCCTAACTTCGCCGGCGGTAAATTCTTTTTCTTTCATCGCCATATTTATTTCGCTGATCATTTTTTGCACAGTTTCTGAGCGATAAACCACATCGGCAGACAGTTGGGTCAATTCGCCGCTTTCAACCAAGGCATTGAACACCTCATCTCCAATCGTCGCTTTCACTTCTTTCACAGAAGGCGTCGCAAAAGGATCCAAATTCATGGTTGTGAGCAGTTGATCGATCTTAGTTTTCTCTGAACTCGAAAAAACGACGGTATGGGTCGGATGAGTGATCCAGGAGCCATTATCGACCAGGCTACTTTTTCCCAGGATGAGATTGAGGCTTTTGGTGGTCATCTTCATCCTGCTATTAAGTTCTCCTTTTGGTATACCCTTGCGAAGTGGGAAGCTGGAATGGTACTCGGAAACGAATATTTCAATAGTCCGTTTGAACTCAACCAATTGGGGGGAGTTGATCAGGAATGGATCAACTGAATTGGGATCATCCAATAGGATGATCGTGGAGGATGCAATGCATTCCTTCAGCGCGTTTCGCGCTATCTCTTCACTCAAACCTGAAAGCTTGATCAATTCTTTGCTGGAAAGGACGCCTTTTGATAGTGAGGCAACAAAAAGGATCTCAATTGGATCGCCTTTGAGGACAGAATTGAGTTTTTCGAGTGTGTCCAGATCAAAACGCTTGTGCCGTTTGCTTGGTCGAGGGTCGATAACCAACCCCCCGCCGATCGTTTCAGAGGGGGATGGACGACGAATGATCAGTTTATCCCCGCGAACAGCAATAATGGGTTCTTTTAGTTCAATTTGCGCCAGCCCTTGCTTGCCAGCCGATAGCGATTCCTGGTCAAGGGTTCTGCATATTCCAATCGATTCTGATGCTCCGATGAATACCTTTACTTCTGTATTGTTTTTTAATATCATCCCATCTTCATGAATGATTGAGACCAAGCAATCGATGCGGCGGGTGGGTTTGTAGTTTTCCGGTTTAGCGATAACATCTCCTCGTTCTATCTCATCGATGTGGATGCCAGAAATATTGATCGCGGTCCTGCTTCCCGCGGTAGCGGTATCTTCTTTTTTATTGTGGGTCTGCAGCCCTCGAACTTTGCCTTTTAAACCCTTTGGTAGGCAAACAACATCATCTCCAACCGAAAACGAGCCATCCACTAATGTGCCGGTAACGACAGTGCCGAAACCAGCCATCGAGAATACTCGGTCGACTGGGAGCCTGGGTTTGCCTTTGTCTAACTTAGGGGGAATGGTGTGAAGGATCTTTTCGAGATGGTTGACCAAGAGGTCGATCCCGATTCGGTTCCGAGCGGAAACACGGAGGATTGGGGCATTTTTTAGAGAAGTGCCTGCCAGGGCTTTTTTTACATCTTGTTCTACCATATCGATCCATTCAGGATCGTCAACGAGGTCTGTTTTGGATAAAACGACCAGTCCTTTTTCAATTTGCAACAGATCGATGATGGCGAGGTGTTCTTTGGTCTGCGGCATCACGCCCTCATCGGCGGCGATGACCAGCATTACCAGGTCTATTCCACCAATACCGGCCAGCATGTTACCTATAAAATCACGATGCCCGGGGACGTCAATGATGCCGATCTCTTCGCCATTAGGGAGGTCAAGCCAGCCAAAGCCCAGCTCAATGGTCATTTCCCTTTCTTGCTCTTCTTTTAAACGATCGGGATGAATGCCGGTAAGGGCAGCAATGAGGGTTGATTTTCCATGGTCAACATGGCCGGCGGTTCCAACGATCTTCATTTCGTTAGTTGCCGGTCTTGTTATGCCCAGTGATGCGCTCGATGTTGCTGAGATAATCGTGAGTCCAGTTCATCAACTCTTTTAGGTGGCTTTCGGTAGAATCGTTGGTAAGGTCAACTACGTCTTTTAGAGATTGGTAGAGGTCTTCAAGCAGGGTGATCCGTTCGATGATCCGTTCTACTTGGCTAAAATTAGTTTTGTTGGCATCGTCTTGGAGCAGGGTGAAATTAGTCCAACGTTTTTGGTCATCCGCTTTTAAACCGATCCATTCTTGTCTAAAGCGTTCTTCGCTGATCCTTTGGATCTCAGTTATTTCGTTGATCCTTCGCTCAAAGCGATTGGTGATGTCTTCAAAATTGTCTTTAGATCTTTGGATCGATCTTTCAAGTTCTTCCAATTCAAGGATCTTTTGGTCAATATCTAAATTTTGCCGGCTAAGTTGCTCTACGCGCGTAATGGCTTCCTTCCATTTTTTATCGCGATCAATGTTTTGTAAGTTTTGCTGATCGATGAACCCTAATTGAGATTGCTTCCTCTCGTTTTCGGTCATCAACAACTCATTAATACGGTGATCAAGCAGTTGGATCGTATCGTAGTTTAGTTCGGCTTTTTCACGATAGTCTTCGGTCTTTTTCCGAATCGCAGATAGATCCCCTTGTAGGTCTACCACTTTTTTCAAATCGCTGCGACGGATCTCATCACCATTCCGAAGGGTGTGATTAATCTCATCAATGGCTACAGAGTGGTCTTTAAATCGTTTTTCCATATCCGCTAACTCTTTGGAGAGCCGGGCATCTTCGCTGATACGTCCTTGTAAGCCGCGTCGAACATCTTGGAAGGAATCGACATTTTGCCGCAGTTCTACTATCGATTTATTGATCAGCTCAGATTCAAGCCTCTGGCGTTCTGCCTGTTCTTTTTCTAAGGCAATGCGGCGCTTTTCAACATCTTCGATGGTTTTATTGAGTTCTGTCCGGCTTTGGTTTAGCTGTTTGTCGATCAAATCGATACGGGATGCGGCAGATCGGGATTGGGTAAATTCATTCCCGATCTCCTTGATCTGGTTTTTCATTAAATTTAAGGCATTATCGTACTCGACGATATTTTGTTGTAAGGTTGAGATGGTAGCTCTATCCTTGCGGTGTTCTTTTTCGAGCCACTCGATCTTTTTTTCTAATTCTTCAAGTTCCATGAAATTGCTCCGATCTTCTTCAAGTTTCGCAATTATAGCATGGTGGGGGTTTTAATTCAGTTGCGCCAAGTTAGGGAACATCTCAAGGATATGATTGAGGGAAGGTTTGAAAATGGAGGGAAATACCCCTAAAAGGATCAATAGTAGGACAAGCAAAAGGATCATATTTTTTTGGTTTTGTGTTTCGTTACTTTTCCATCCAGTGAACGCGTTTGTAGCTAACATCGCGGAAAAAGAACGAGCTGAGGCGATAAAAAAGCCAATAAAAGCCAGCCCATAAAGCGTACTTGAGGTGGTTTGTTCCGCCGCGAGGGTGCCCCAAATTGCCACTTTAATCGGGAACATTGCCAATAAAGGAATGCCAGCAACTGTTAGGCCTGAAAAGGCGATTCCCGCGCTAATATAGGGGTATTTATAAGCTACGCCGCGAATATCCTCTTTCCATAGACCGTTTGTCTTTTCGTCAAGCAAGGTGATGGAATAGGACCATAATCCAAATGTGATCAAGTTTGGCAAGATCAGGAGGAAAAAAGATTCAAGCCCAAGGATATGGTCAGACGAACTGAGGGCAATTAACGCGTACCCAGTGGAGGAGACTAGGCTAAACGCAAAGATCCGACCAAGATGGTTTTGGAAGGCGGCCCATATGCTTGCGCTCAGAATCAAAATTAATCCAACCACCTGTAACAAATTAAATAGGATTTCTGAACCTCGAAGCCAGGCATATTTATCAATAAAATCTAGGCCGATCAATAAGCTGATGAGCGGAAAGGTGAGAAGAATAAAAGCTAACTTGTATGGCTCAACGTCTTCTGAAAGCATAGGCGCCCACGTGTAAAAAGGAAAAACCGAGAGTAGGAAGGCGAACCCCAAACCTAGCATCAGCATTGCTTGTAAAACGATCGCTAGATCATCTGGTCCAGCCTCAACACCAGAAAGGAGAAATCCGGCCAGTAAGATGAATGGCAAACCAAGAGTTTGATTGATCAGAAATCGCACCAATCCTCGGCCGTAAGTCTGTCCTTCCCGTACCAAAAAAGGTACGGCGATGAGCGCGGCGATCTCCAATAAAATCGCCGAGTAGAGGAAAGGTTCTACTGATATAGCTCCGATCATAATTCCCAAGATCGCCAGGCTAATAATGACAGCTTTGCGTGAATTGTTATAGGCCAAAGTACAAAAAAACCAAAAACTCCCAAAGCCATAAACGTACATAAGCGGGATTTTGTCTGAATGGGTTAGCGAAAAAACGCGCCCAAAAAATTGTAACGTTGGTTCAAACTTGAACGCTACGGTAAGAATTGTAAAAGGGGTATCTGGAGGTAAGAACGCGGCGACAGAGAACAGTATTAGACTAAAAAACCCTGCCAGAATAGACACAGTTTTATCGTTTTGGATCAGGAATAACCCCCCAGCGACAACAATTGGAAGAATGAACCACAATAGCGGCGCGTTCATTTACCCTCCGCGTTGTTCATCAAAAAGGATCCTACTAAGGAAATGCTCATCAATATTAAACATAATAATGCCACCATCAAGACGGAATTATCCACTTGTGTGAATGCGATCTCGAAACCAGTCATGATGGTGAGAAGGCCAAAAATGACCCTGTCAATTTTCTGGCTCATTCCGATCATTAAAAAGCCGATAAAGATGAGGTTGAGAGAACTGATCAATAAAGGTGGGGTTGCGCTAGGGAACCAATTAGAGATGTTGGAATAAGAAGTGACGATGATAAGCAAGACCAAACCGCCGGTAAAAAGCCGAAACAGTTTTTCCAGCGAAAAGGTATTGATTTCGGGCCTATCCGTTCTTTTTATATTTTGGTCTGTCATTACGATGATCAGCACAGAGACCCAACCCGCGATCAAAAAACTGCCAGACATATTGATCGGCCAAAATACCATCAAGAGAAAAAAAGTAGCAAAATATTGTAATGCCATCAACGCCGAGTTGATCTTCCATTCCAAGTCAACCAACACGCCAAAACTGGTGATGACCAAAAGGATGGTACTGATCCATTGGATGAATTCAGGCATTTAGGATCCCCTAACAGACAATAATATGAGAATGATGAACACCATTGTCCACAGCAAACCGCCATCGCCTTCCAATAAATTGGATAGGGTCTTAAACAACGCCACCAAAACCTCCGCAAGTTGTTGAAAGCTAGTCCCTATGGCGTCGGTGAATTTGAAAAACAAGGATGAAAAGGGGTCGATCTTAATATTGATGATCGAATTTAAAACAACTCTACCTTTCCATGCCAAAAAACCGATCCCCATAAAGATCACCAAACTCGCGATCGATACAATTAGGTTCCCAAATGCTCGACTACCATCCCACCCCCAAACGCTCATTACAACCGCTAAGCTTGGGAGTAAAAACAATCCGATCGGATAAACGGATTGGGCCCATACAGGCAATTGCTGCCAATCCATTTCACCGTGTTCGAAGAGGTGGCGGACAAAACCTAAGATAACTAAAAGCGCGGTAAGAATAAAAAGAGGCGTATAAAGAATCGAAAGCGGTAAAGCACCTATCCAAGCGCTAGCTGAAAAGGTGAAAGGAAGACCGATCAACAAGATAGAAGTTGCCGCAAGAAAGACAGATAAATTTGTTTTATGCGCGGAATACAAAAAAGAGATACCGCCATATAACACTAAAACAATACCCCACACCGCGGCACCTAAAGCATTGCCGCCTATGCTCGCTCCAATAGATAAGGCGCTCACCGCAATGATATAAAAAGGACGTGCTTGCAGTTCACCACTGATGGTCAGCCAATTCCAGGCAGAGAAGATCCCGGCAGCCGCCACAAAGGGTAACAACCAAAAAACCAAGGATTGGGAGAGGGTGGTATCGGCGATCCTGACGATCAAGATCATGCTAGAAGCGGCGGTGATAAGACGTATGATTGTTCCGAAACCACGTCGCTGGCCGGGGTCGGTTCTGAGAGTAATGTGAAGAGGGACGACACCGAGGCGCAACCCAGCAGAGATTAGAAACAGGTACGCGATCAGGGAGGATGAGCCAACTTGAAAAGAATTTTCTTGGCCAGTGGGGATCATCAAAACACCGGCGAAGATGGCGAGAAAAGTCCCCGTAATTCTAAAAGCAAAACCGCTGATCGCGCTTCGGCTAGCGGTAGGGGAATCGGACAATCGGAAAAGATTGATCAACTCGGCAAAATCCATAGCCGCCCAGCCAAGAGCAAGGGTTAAAGGGTTAGCTGCCAAAACAGTAAGGATGCCCAAGCCGGTAAACCCGATGCTTGCAATCCAAGAGGAGGGTTGGAAACCATTGGTCGTTCGTATTGGCGAAGTGAGCAAAACCGCGCATAGTAGCCCGCCAAAGCTAAGGGAAAAAAGCCAAGAGTATGTATCTGCATGGAATGCGATGGGGCTATGAAAAACATCAGTTGGATTCCACGTAATAGCTGGGGGTGAATAAGGAAGATACATCTGCCACAAGAAGATCGAAACTAAGATTGAAATGGAACCAATTGTGGCGGTAACCCACGAAACCCCGAATGGCCGTTTTGAGACTCGAAAAACGGCTAATAAGAACAGGGTGATTACGAAAATTAGAAAAGTGATCAAAAGGTACATTATTAAAATTTTATCAGGTTAACTTGAGCGGGAAGGTATAATTTTGGTGTACTTTGAATTACAGGCTGCTTTTCCAATAAATGAGGTGATTATGTGTGGTCGTTTTTCTCTGGTAGCCGATCTATCTGAAATGCAGGCGGCCTTCCCTGGTTTTGATTTCCCTTTCCAATTAAATCCACGTTTTAATATTGCCCCCAGCCAGCCTGTCTTGGCGATACCAAATACACCAGATCGTGCCGCCGCATTTTTCAAATGGGGTTTAATTCCTACTTGGGCAAAAGATCCATCCATCGGAATAAAAATGATCAACGCGCGTTCTGAGGGGCTTTCTGAAAAGCCCTCCTTTCGTGGACCGTTGAAATATAAACGCTGCTTGGTATTGGCAAGTGGTTTTTATGAATGGAAAGCAGAACCAAACTCAAAACAAAAAACTCCTTATTACATTCAGCTAGCATCTGGTGAACTATTTGCCATCGCGGGGTTATGGGATGAATGGATGAGCTCTGATGGCGGTGAAATACGAACTTGCACCCTTATTACAACACAGCCTAATTCAATGATGGCGGCATTGCATAACCGAATGCCCATCATCCTGCCCCCTGAGAGTTATGAAGCTTGGTTAAATCCAACCCCACAACAACCCGCGGCCTTAGAGAAATTCTTAGCACCATATGATTCCGCCAAAATGACCGCCTATCCGGTTTCAACTTTAGTAAATAGTCCGCAATTTGATTCCCCGCAATGCATCGTGTCAGTATTAGAATAGTCTGATGCCCTTAAAAACATTTCTAAGTTCGCGGTTTCCCGCGCTTGCTTCGCGCGATTACGCTATCTTTTGGGTTGGGCAATTTCTTTCGTTAATTGGCACATGGATGCAGACGACCACTCAACCTTACCTGGCTTACCGCATCAGCGGTAGCCCTTTCGATCTTGGGCTGATTGGTATGGCAAGTACTTTGCCAACTTTCTTCCTGGCTTTGCCGGGGGGTGTTTTGGTAGAACGTTTCGATCGACGTAAAACAGTCATCGCTATGCAAGCCATTATGATGGTCCAAGCATTTATTTTGGCGATCCTTACCTTATCTGGCATGATACAGATCTGGCACATTATCTTGTTATCCTTCCTGCTCGGAACAGCCTCCGCTATTGAGATCACTGCCCGGCAAGCGATGTTCGTGGAATTGGTGGGAAAGGAAGCCTTGCCAAACGCCATCGCGCTTCAGGCTACCATCTTCAATGCTGCACGCGTTATCGGTCCCAGCCTAATGGCTCCATTCCTGATCTTTATCAAAGGAAATGGAGAAGGTTACGCTTTTTTGGCAAATGCCATAAGCTATTTGATCGTTATTGGCAGCTTGTTTTTTGTTCGCACCCCATTCAAAATAATCAGAGAAAAAACAAAGATCAACTTCATCGGCGACTTAAAGGAGAGCTGGCAATACATTAGCAGCACCAGAGCTGTCCTCATGATCATCTTAATGGCTGTAGTTGTGGGTTTTATTGGTTTCCCGATGTTACAGCAGATTCCGGTGTTTGCTCGTGATGTACTTGCGGTAGCTGGCGAACCCGAAGCGGATATCGCGACGCGTAACAGCTTGATCTTTACATTTCAGGGAATCGGGGCATTGATTGCGGCATTTTCGTTAGCGGCTTTCAATCCTAAAGGAAAAGGCAAGTTATTGGTTGCTGGTCAGCTGATCTTTACAATCTCGATCATGCTTTTGGCTTTTTCCAAATTTTTACCCTTTACGTTGGCAATCTTTATAATGATCGGGTTTGGTATGGTCTCCACCCTTGCCACTATGAATACCCTGATCCAGTTAGAAGTTCCCAATGAAATTCGGGGAAGGGTTTTCAGCGCGTATCTGTGGGGCTTGCAAGGGGTATCACCGTTCGGTAATCTATTGATCGGATGGATGGCGAGTGAATGGGGCGTATTAGTGACCACTTTTGCTGCTGGGGCTTCAATCCTATTGCTTATTGGACTCATCCATCTAAAAACGCCTGAAATTAGGCGAATTGGTACGTGATGTAGCTGAACTTGACGAGGTTTTTTCGTGATGTTATGATGAAAACCTAAGGAAGTTGTATGGAAGATAAAAATAATAATACATTAAGGGGGGATAATTTAGCCGGAAACGAAGAAACCAATCTAAATTACCCGCCAGAAATTAAAACCAAAAAAACCGGGCTGATAGAAATTATCACGAACCTTGGGTTGAGTGAGCAGGTTGCCCGGTACGGAACGATTGTCTTTACCATCCTAATGGTGATCGGGTTGATCATTATCCTTAATGGTCTTTTCCGAGGAAATATCGCCCTCACCCCATTGACATCCGGCGTTGCTGTTCCCACTCAAAACCCATCTACTGAGATGAAGTTGGCTGCACTGCCAATGATCGACCCTATTAGTTCAGGGGTTGTTCGCAAAGCCCAGATACACACCAATATTCCAGACCGCCCCCGGTCTGAGGTGATTCAATACGCCGTCGCCAAAGGGGATACCGTTATTGGTATTTCAGAAAAATACAACCTAAAACCTCAGACAATCATGTTTGGCAATTACTACACCCTGCGAGACGATCCTCATAACTTATCCATTGGCACTGTCCTAAATATTCTGCCGGTGGATGGATATTATTATGAGTGGCAAGTGGGTGATGGTCTGAATGGTGTGGCGAAGGGGCTAAGCGTTACCCCTGAAGACATCATCAACTATCCACTGAACAACTTGGACGCGGCGACCATCGGCGATTTTGGCAACCCCAATATCAAACCAGGAACGTGGCTTATCGTCCCAAATGGTTTTAGAGCCTATACATCTTGGACAGCGCCCGTTGGCGTTACCCGTGAGAACCCTGCTACGGCAAGAATAATGGGAGCCGGTGCCTGTGAAGCGGTTGTGGATGGGGCTGTTGGTTTGGGTTATTTTGTTTGGCCGGCAGATAAGCACTTCCTTTCTGGTTTTGATTACTCCCCCGACACAAATCATCGCGGTATCGATATCGCCGGGAACACCGGCGAACCAGTTTACGCGGTCGACGCAGGCGTTATTGTTTATGCCGGTTGGAATGATTGGGGCTACGGTAATATGATCATGGTCGATCATGGCAACGGTTGGCAATCCTTATATGCTCACCTAAACAGTCTTAATGTTGGTTGCGGCCAGAGTGTCGATATGGGATGGGCGATCGGAACCATCGGTAGCACGGGTAAATCAAGCGGATCACACCTGCATTTCGAGCTAATGCATTCAACGTATAGCAAGGTAAATCCTTGGAGTTATTTACCACCACCTTAGTTAAATAGAGCGGTGCCTTGCCTTGTCAGGGTAGTTTAGTTACGCTATAATACCAATTCTCAGTATGGGCTCGTAGCTCAGTTGGTTAGAGCGCATGTATCACACACATGAGGTCGGGGGTTCGAGTCCCTCCGGGCCCACTATACTGAAAAGGTCTTCACTGGAAGATAAAGGAAAGGGGAGCACGCATGAGAAAACCTAAACCACAGATTATTAGGAACATAACCAAACTCGTCGATATTCATGAAGATCGCACCTGGATCAATGTTGACGTCGAAATTGAGCCTGAAGGTGACTTGTTATTGAAAGGGCAGGATATTGGTCAAGCCCCGGAAGGTTTCTTTGGTTCCAGCGAGTATGAGTACATGCTTATTATCAAGTCAGGGAATAAAAAAGGGATGCTTGCTGTGTTGAAGGAAAAATTTGAGCCGGGAACCGAGTTACTTCCCGCCAATGAGGAGTTGCCTGAAACGCAGGTGGTCGATCATGAACTGATCTCCATGCTGCAAAAATACTACACCAATCACCCGCAAATCATATCCAACCTTCAGGATCTGTTGAAGGAAGGCGGGATTCCCTGCGAATTCTCCAGTTATTACTAGGAGTTTGACCCATTCCTACTCCTCTCTATAGGGAGACTAAAAAAGGCGCTTGTTCCACGGAACAAGCGCCTTTTTTGATAGGATTATGGGTTGGTGGTTTATTGTGGTGTTTGATTAGCAAGTTTTGCTTTTTTGCTCTTCTCAATTGAGGTGGAGATTGCCACCATGATGCGATAGATCAGCAAAAAGAGAATGCTAGTGCCGGAGATCCAATAGTAGTACTGCGCCCAACCTAATTTTGAATCAGTACCGCTTAAAATTCCATGATACATCGCGGCCGCGTACAAAGCGAAGGATAGGTAATGAACCCATCGCCACGTTTTTTGGCCGATGCGGGATTTGATGTAAAACGAGAAGGCAACGATCGCCCAACCATAAAAGACTGTTTGGCCAATACCAACTTCGATGGGTTTGTAGCCAACGGTGGTAAAAGGAATGAGGATCTGTCGGACAGTAAAAGCGATGTAATCATCACCTAAGAGAATAAAGGCATGGAAAATGGAAAAACCGATACCGAGCAGGCTTACATATTCGTGAATGGCGAAGGAGGCGGGAACGCCAGGCCACACGCGAGCAATTTTGTTGGTCATTGTTAGACCTAAAGCCATCGATAACCACAAAAGGGTAAGCGCGACAAAGGAACTAGCTCGAGAAAGAAACCAGAAGGCTTTTGGAGAATTTCCACCAAGCGAAAATTCAAGGGATGGGATCATTATCGGTAGAAGAACCACCGCAAAGATGGTACCTACTGAAAACGCGAGTAGGAACAGAATGGCGGTTTGAAGGCCGACTGTCGATTCATAATCAATTGCTTCTTGAGTTTCGCTGTTCATTTGTTTCTCCAAAAATAGTCTTGCATTCTTTCGTTAAAGACCACCTTGCCATCATCCAAGATGAAAAAGGTAGATAAGTTGTCTTGCTGTTTAACCCACTCTGCCGCTTTTTCACTTCCTAAGATCAAAGTAGTTTTCGCCGCAACTTCAGCGATTTCGGGATCCTCACTAATGATAGTGGATGAAAGGATATCGGTCTGAGCGGGGTAGCCGGTTCGAGGATCTATCAGGTGGTGCTGTTTTCTGCCGTTTATCGTCCAATTTCTACGATATGTTCCTGAAGTAGCGATGGCACCAGAGTTGATTGCCAAGGTTGCCATGATCTCGCCGGGAGAAAAAGGATCGTCAATGGTGACTTGCCATGGATCTCCGTTTTGTAACGAGCCGGTGATGTACATATCACCGCCGGCGCTTACCAGCGATGGCGCGATTTCGCCTAATTTCTTGGCAGCTTTTGTTGCTGCCCAACCTTTGGCGAATCCGCCCATATCGAGCTGCATATCTGGGGGTAGGCAAAGGCTTTTTTGCTGTAGACCCAATTCAATTTCGAAAATTGAACTGTCGTAGGTAAACGGGGTCTTGTAAGGTTCAGAATTGTTTTCAACCATCTGGTCAAAACTGCGATCATATCCAGCGCGTTTTAGGGGTTGTAACAAAGTGGCTTTTACAATTCCGTGGCTTAGAAGCTCTGCTTGCTGAGCGATACCCATTATTTCAATAAATTCATCGCTAATGATGGTGGTTGACCCAGCCCGAGAATTTACAAAATTGAGTTCACTGCTTGGTCTAAACCGGCTAAACTTTTGTTCCCATTGCTCAAACCAAAAGGGTAATTGCAATAGCGCGTCATTTTGTTCGAGGGAGCAATCCATCATTCCGATGATATTGCTCCCCATGGCTTTAAAATCTGTGCGATACAACATCTGTTAGGCTAGGAAGCTCCTGTGCCGGGGCTGGTCGATCCGCCACCGCCGCCACCACCGCCACCGCCACCACCGCCGCCACCGCCGCCACCGCCGCCACCGCCGCCACCGCCGCCAGATTTTTGATTGTTGCCAGCGGCTGGCGCAGCGGCGATCTGAACGATCTTAGGGGCTGGGGGAGTGCCGCCATAAATTACTTTGAGTGGTTTGTATGCCATTACTGTGGGCAAAGCGGTTGGTTCTACAGTAATTACTTCCACAACCTCGGTTGGGGCTGGCGCTTCGGTAGCTTTGGCTGCTTCAAGCATTTTTGCCTGCGCTTTGGCTCGTTCAGGTTCTGAAAACATGTTCCAGAGGCCTAATGTGGCTGTGAGCGATAACGCGGTAATTGTAATCTGTACGTCGTTCCAATTTTTCTTTTTCATA